>JAYUBA010000703.1:0-5727 GCA_043741075.1 Frigoriglobus sp. | reverse complement strand
CGCCAGTTCCGGCAGGAAGATGTACGTCGCGCCGGGGACGTGCCCGGCCTGCCACTCGCCCGGCGTCCGCACGTCCAGCACTTGCAGGTCCTTCGGGGGCAGCGCCTTGTTCAGGTCGTGGACGGTCACCTGCGCCACAGCGGCGATGGGCAGCGCGTGGTTGTCCCACTCCTCCATCCCGCCGAGCAGGTAGCCGCCGAACTTGGTGTACCCGACGCGGATGAACTGCCGCTCGACCTCCGGCAGGTCGGTGTCCTTCGGCAGGACGAGGAAGATCGGCTTCTCCGGGTCGAGCATCCACCCCGCCCAGATGGAGAGTTCGGCACGCGGCCCGATGTTGAGCGCCCCGGCGATGTGCCCGCCGCCGAACGCCAGCATCTGCCGGTTGTCCACCAGTTGCACGTCGCCCTTCTGGACCGCCGCCGCGAACGCCTTCGGCGGCAGCGGCGGGCAAGTGGGTAGCCGCCCCAGTACCTCAGGACCGTGGGCGTTGACCTTCTTCATCCGGGGGTAGTAGCGCGGCTCCGGCGGCGCGGTGAACAGGACGTACTCGATGAACTTGGCCTCGTCCTTGAACTGGAGGGCCGGGTTGTTCCGCCGCTCGTACCCGATGGTGGTGACGAGCCGGTCGCCGATGTTGGCCCCGCACGGCGACCCGGCCCCGTGGGCCGGGTGGACCCGCACGTCGTCGCCGAGCTTCAGGAAGAAGTCGTAGAGCGAGTGGTACAGTTGCTTCGCCAGCCCCTGAGTCTGGTCGTCGCCCAGCAGGTCGGGACGGCCCACCGAGTCGGCGAACAGGCAGTCGCCGCTGAACACCGCGAACGGGTGGTCCGGGCGGTTGCTCTCGGCGGCCAGATAGGACATGTGTTCCGGGGTGTGGCCGGGCGTGTGCCGGGCCGTCAGGACCACCCGCCCCAGGTCGATCTTGTCGCCGTCCTTGAGCTTCTGGGTCTCGAACCCGTACTTCGCGCCGCCCTCGGCACTGAGGACGATCTTGGCCGAGCCGGTCCGGTCGGCGAGTTCTCGGCTGCCGGACACGAAATCGGCGTGGATGTGGGTTTCGAGGACGTGGGTGATCGTCAGCTTGTGCGTGCGGGCCAGTTCGACGTACACCTCCACGTCGCGCCGGGGGTCGATGACGGCGGCCCGGCCGGTCGCCGTGTCGCCGATCAGGTACGACAGGTGCGCCACCCCCTCGGTGAACACGGTCTCGAACACCATGCTCATGGTCGGCTTCTCCTGCGGCTGCTGCGGCGTGTCGGCGGCGCGGCCGCTCGTGTCGAGGACCAGACCACCCAGACCGATTCCGCCCACCCCGGCGATAAACTCGCGGCGCGACGACATGGCTTCTCCTGCGTGAGTGACTGAGGAAGAGTTTGGGGCGATCAAGGGGATCGCGTTCAGGCGGCCCCGACGCCAGATTTGTGGGCGGACGCGGCCCCCGGTCGCGAGGCCGAACGCCTCTCAACGATGATCGCGGCGGCAACGAACGCCCCGGCGACCAGGCCGCCCACCCACAGCCAGGGTGACGTGCCGGTGAGTTCGGGGAGCGTCACCTTGCCCGCGTCGCCCAGACTCTTGATGACCGGCTGAAGGGCCGGCCACGCGGCCACGAACGCGAGCGCCCCGGCGAGCATACCCACCACCCCGGCCATCGCGTCCCGCCGGCCCTCGCCGCACGCCGCCACGGTGGTTCCGGGGCAGTAGCCGAGGACGGCCAGCCCGACGCCGAACAGTGCCCCGCCGAGCAGCACGCCGCCGAGGAGGAGCGGCTTGACGTGGAGGCCGGCGTGCCCGCTCAGGACGAAGGCGTACACGCCGACCGAGCCGACGACGACGGCGGTGCCCATGATCTTCGCCACCGTCCAGTCCTTGAGCCGGAACTGCCCGATGATGACCGGGAACTTCGCCACGCGGCCCTTCTGGAGCAAGAACCCGAACACGATTCCGGTCACGAGGCCCAGCAGGAGTTTGTCGGCTGAATCAAACATGAGAGGCCCCCTCCCGCCCGTACAGGGCGACCGCGACCGCCGTGGCGACCGCGAAGAACACGGCGGTGAACACCAGGCTCGACACCGCCAGTTGCAGGTTGCCGCTGATGCCGTGGCCGCTCGTGCAGCCCCCGGCGAGCCGCGCCCCGAACATCATCACCGCCCCGGCGACGAGCGCGGCGGCCAGCCGAACCGCCGGGCTGCCGCCGAACCGCCGCCGCCACAGGGCGGGCACGGTCTCCGGCGAGCGGTCGCCGGACAGTCGCGAACTGACGAACGCGCCGACGAACACGCCCAGCACCAGCGTCCACTCCCAGCCGATCTTCGGGGAAGTCCCCTCTTTGGCCTTCGCCGCGAAGTACCCGTTGGTCTCCTCGACCCCCGGCACGACCGCCTTCTCCGCCAGGGCGGCGGTGTTCTCGAACGCGGTCGTGATGCCGAGCGGGTGGTCCGCCGTGGCAAACGCGAACCAACTCAACAGGCCGATCCCGACGCCGACGGCGTAGGGCGGCCAGGATTTCAGGCGCAACACGTTCATCGCGACTCCCCTCCGGTCGGCGGTTTCGGGTCGGACTCGGGTTTCGGATTCGGTCGAGAGGTGCCCGACGGGCACCCGCCGCGCGCGCTTCACCCCACACCCGCGCGGGGCAGGACGAACAGCCAGAGGGTCAGGAAGCCGAGGAGTGCGGCCACCGGCGCGAGGTCTTGCCAGTCCATCAGTTGCCCCTTTTATCGGCCCAGGGTTAACTGTTGACCGCGTGAACGGCCCGGTCCGCGCGGGCCGGCGTGTGACCCGATGGGCCGGTCGGCACCCCCTCAAAGTCGCCGCGTAGCGCCTTGAGGGCGTACCGCTCCCGCTCGATCTCGGACTGGGTACGGACCCCCATCCGCCGGAAGGCCGGCAGTGGCGGACACCACCCCTGGACGGCGTGCTGGAGCAGGAACGAGCCGACCACCAGCGGGACGAGAGCGAAGCGGCGGTCCACGAGCAGGGCCAGGGCGGACCCGACGGCCGTGATGGTGGCGGCGTTCGCCTCCAGGGTGCGCTCGATGTCCCACTCGCGGTCGAGTTCTTCCAACCGCCGGGCGATGGCGTCGGGGCCGGCGGCGGCGATCCGCGCGACCCGCTCGTCCGTCTCGCGGCGAATCCGGTCGTTGACGTGATCGGCGGTGTGTTCGGCGACACGTCGGGTGGTCGGTGGTAACACGGGCGGCCCTCCCGCTATCGTGAGTTTGAGTGGGGGCGACTATATGACTGGTTCGGCAATTACTATGCCGTGAGCCATCGAAACGTGCGAAATACGGTACGATGGGTGCAGACCTCTTGAGCCGATGATGTTTCGAGGCCGGCGGGCCATCGTCCCGGCCGCCGCCCGGAACGAGCCGTCCCCGGTGTGAGCAGCGAAGTTGCCTATGGCCGATTCGATCCCGAACGAGGTTCTCGACCTGATGGCGGAGAAGTTCCGCCTGCTGGGCGACGCGACCCGGCTGGCGATCCTGCGCACGCTAATGGCGGGCGGGGAGCAGAACGTGGGCGAGATCGTCAAGGCGACGGGCCGCACGCAGACGAACGTGTCGAAGCACCTGAAGCAGATGACCGGGGCCGGCCTCCTGGGGCGGCGCAAAGACGGATTGCAGGTCTACTACCGGATCGCGGACCCCGTGGTCGAGAAGCTCTGCCGACTGGTCTGCGACTCCATCGTCGAGGACGTGAAGGGGCAACTCCGCGACCGGGAGGGGGACGAGGGGGCCTGAAGTGACGGCAGGGTCAGGCGCACTGGCGCTGCAAAGACGGTCGTCCCGGTGAACCGGGTGGTGCGTCGGACTTTGCCAGTTCTCGCCGGCCCGCGCGCTTTCGCGATAGGAGTTTTACGATGCCCTATCGAGCGGCCAGGGGATCGAGAAATCGCGCGCCCCCCGAAGAGAACCGGCACCCCGATTCAGCCCGCCGCCAACGTGAGCAGGCACACCTCCGGCGGCACGTTGATCCGCAGCGGCAGGCCCGCCTCGCCCAGCCCCCGCGACACGAACACCGCCGACGCCGGCCCTCGCACCAGCCCGTGCCGGTACTTGTCCCCGTACTTCGACGGCAGCCAACTCGACCCCAGCCCGCGCAGGTACACCTGCCCGCCGTGCGTGTGCCCGCTCAGGACCAGCCCGACCCGGCCGTCGGGCCGGTCCTCGGCGAAGTCCGGGTTGTGTGACAGGAGGACCACCGCTGCACCGGACGGCACGCCGTCGAGCGCGCGGTCGAGGTCCGGCTTGCCCCACCACAGGTCGTCCACGCCGGCGAGCCACAGCCGGTCGCCGTCGAGCGCCACCGTGCGGTTGCGGTTGGTCAGGTCGGTCAGCGGGGTGGCGGCGACGAGTTCGCGGTACACGGCCCCGCCGCGCGGCATGTCGTGGTTGCCCGGCACCGCGAACACGCCCAGAGGCGCGGACAGGGCGGACAGGGCCTCCAGGCAGGGCGGCAGTTGCATGTGGGCGTCAACGCCCTTGTGGGCGTAGTCGCCGACAAGCGCGATTAAGTCCGGTGTGAGCGCGTTCGTGAGCCGGACCGCTTCGTGGATGAAGTTGATCCCGACGAACGGGCCGTGGTGCAGGTCGGCCAGTACCGCGACCGTCTTGCCGGCGAACGCCGGGGGCAGGTTCGGGACCGCGACGGTGTGGCGGCTGACCCGTATGTGGGCGGCCTCGTAGAACCCGTACCCGGCGGCGAGGCCAGTGGCCCCGGCCAGCCCGACCCCGGTCTGGACCGTTCGGCGGATGAACTTTCGGCGGCTTATCACGCGGGTGCCCTTCGGCCCGGACCGGGAGACGGCACGGCCAGGTACTTGACCACACGCCGGGGCGGGCACGCAATCCGAACCGGGCGCGGGCGGTGACGGCCGAGGTCGCGTCAGGCCCGGCAACGCTGTCGCCTCACTTCGCCTCTAGCTTACCCTTCAGCAGCCCCCAATCGAACCGGGCGGTTTTCGCAGACACCGCGATCTTCATCTCCACCTCCCACGAGCGTGTGCGGAAGAGTACGGCGTCGCCCTTCGGGTTGTCGCGGAAGGCCCGCGTCATGCTCAACACGGAGTAGACCCCCGGTGCCGAGTGGCACTCGACGCAGGTCTTCATCTTGCGCATGTCCGGCGCGACCGAGGACTTCCGCTCGAACGGGTCGTTCATCTCACCCCGCTCGAACGGTAGCTCGGCCAGGTCGTCGGGGCCGACCGCCCGCAGCCCGTGCCCGCCCGCGAACAGCGCCGGTCGGTCCAGAACGAACTCGTACACGTCCTGCTCGCCCTTGTCCCCGGCGAGGTGCGCCTCCGGGTTCTTGGGGATGCCCCGGTACACGCGGACCTGGACCAGTTCGGTGATCGGCGTGACCCGCAGCTTGGCCGCCGCGTCCACCGCGAACCCGCGCCGGACCATCGCCACCATCGTCCCGTCGGGGAACTGCTTCACCGTGTGGCGGTGCGACTCCTCCAGGAACGGCTCCTCGCACCGCAACGCCTTCAGGTACGCCTCGGTCGCGGCCCGCCCGCCCGGCAGGCGGAGGAAGACAACGTGCGCGGCCCGCCCGCCCGCCCCGTCGAAGTGCCGGTGGGCCATCGGCTTCGCGGTCGTTTCGTGGAACAGGACCCACGGGCCGTCCGGATCGAACAGGTCGGCGGGTAAGAACGGTCGTTCGGGGTGTTTGGGGTCGTGGTCGGCCAGGTACTCTTTCGACTTTACCGCGAGGGCGTAG
>JAYUBA010000702.1:0-1674 GCA_043741075.1 Frigoriglobus sp. | reverse complement strand
CGGGCCGAGCAGGCCAAGAACCGACGAGCGAGAGCCACCGCCGAGACGACGGCGTAACGGGTGCCGATGGGCTGCCGATCAAAGCGGAGGTGTCGCTGTCGCCAACGGGAAGAGAAACTGTCGCCAATCAAACGGCCGAACGCCGCCGGACGAGTGCATCTTGTGCCCCTGTCCCTCCCGGCGGGCGAGCGGGGCCACTTTCACCTTCTCTCCGGCTTCGGTATTCTGCCCCAGCGGTTTATCCCGCCGAACCGACACCGGACCCGCCGTACTGAACCAGTACGTTTCCACGTCGCGCGGACGGCTCGACGCGGCCCGCACTTTCACCTCATCGCCGGCGCTGCCTTTCGGCTTGGGGGTTTGTTTCGCGCGACGGTGCCTCCCGATCCGGCCCCGCCCCGCGCCACTCGCGGTGGCGCTGGCACCGGCCCGAACGGGTCTCGCGGCCTCTGGTCGATTACACATCGCGGGGCGAGCATCCGCGACCCCGACCGTCGCGACACACTCGTTCGCGCCGCTCTCGAACGTGCCCGCGACCTCGGCTGTGGGTTTGTGGTCTTCCCCGGCCAGACTCTCGTGGCCGTTCCCGATCCCGATTTTGCACCGGCACTGTGCCCTCGAAAGGGGGGGCCGTGACATCGGGTTCGATGTCACGCGGGAGTACCAGGCGGCCCTCGCGCTGCACACCGCCCGGAAGGGGAAGCGGGAGTCCTGAGACGCTGGTGGAAGGTCGCCGGGCGAGCCACACCCGCACCCGCACCACCACCCGGCGATGCGGCACGTCCACCCGCACTTCCCCGATTTGCATCACCGCCACGAGCACTTGAGTGATTCACCGACGTGTCGCAGGGGCTTCCGCGAGCCGAGCCAGGATCATCGCGAGCATCGAGAGCGTCTCCGGCCCGGCTTTCGGCAATAAGGCGTCGAATAACTCCTTCACGTCGTCCCGACTCACCTCGCTGGCCTCCGGGCCGGGGAGCAAATCGGCGACGTTCGCGTCGAGCGCCTGGGCGAGTTTCTGGAGGAGGTCGATTCCGGGTGCCGCGCCGCCGGCTTCGAGCCGCGAGATGTAGCTGAAGGTGACCTGGGCTTTGGTCGCGAGTTCCCGTTGGGTCATGTTGCGGGCGGCTCGCAGCGCCTTGAGCCGTTCGGCGAAGGCTTGCACGATGGCGGCCTGTCGGACCGTCGGCTTCCGGGTTGGCATACCTCCTTTTTCGCCTGTGCATGGTCGCGGGGCAGTTCCACAGTAATAGGATTGACTAGCACTTAAGTAGATGTACGATTCGAGTGCGTCTCGCGGGTGGGGATGCGGTCGCGAACGGGTTCTGCCGCCCCGCGTTGCGGGCGGCACCGGCGTGCATGATGAAACTCGCCTGCCCTGAGTGTTCTGCCCCGCAGGAGGTGGCGGACGACCTCCCGGCCGACTCGCGCCTGAAGTGCCGTCGTTGCGGCACCCGCTTCTCGCCCGGCCTTACGCCGGCCGAGGATGCTCCCCTCGACCTCGACGAGTGCGAAGAAGAACCCACCGGCCGCCGCACGCGCGTGATCCTCCTCGCCGCGTCCGCCGGGCTGGCACTCCTCCTCGCTACCGTCGCGGTCGGATGGTTCGCAACTCGCCCGGCGAAGCCGGACGACACCCAATCGGCAACCGCCCCGCCCTCCGACCCGAAGCCG
>JAYUBA010000701.1:0-1676 GCA_043741075.1 Frigoriglobus sp. | reverse complement strand
GACTGGCGGGCCAGCGCCTCAAGGTTCTTGAGGTAGTTGGCGGGATCGCGTCGGAACCGCCGCGGCGGGGTCCGGGCCGCCTCACGATACCCGAGCTCCTCTCGCCACTCCCGCCCGGCGGGCACCGCCGCGGGGGCCAACTCCTCGGCCGTCGCCTCCCCCAGCCGCGTCCTCGGCCCGGCCACCCGCCGCACGCCCTCGCGCACCACCCGCCCCGGAGAGGCCACCTTCCGCCCACGGCACCGGCGCTCGTGGTGCCGGTGGCTCCCGAACAGTATCCGCCTGGAAGACGAACGCAACGAGCGTCAGGTGGGGGTCAACTGGCCGTTCACGACGGCCGATGCCCGTATCAAACTCAAGCGACTGTACCCGGTAATTCAAACTTGATGACCTACTAGCGCGGCAGGTACGAGAGCAGGTAGAAGACCAGGGCGCAGCAGAAGACGCCGAGGGCCATGACGAGCCACGCCTGGAACAGCCACGCGTACACGCGGTGGTACGGCGGGTACGGATCGGCCGCCGGCGCGGCGGCGGGCGGGTTCGGCTTCGCGGGCTGGGTCATTGGTATTCACCTCCGTCGCATGGAACCCGACAGCTCTCCCCCTATCATCGACAATCCGCCGCCCCGGTTCCAGCCCGCGTTAGCGGTCCGGGCGGAGACGGATGCGAACGGGCGGAATTGTCGCGTCCGGCGGGCGGAACGCGAGCTACAATCGGGAGTACCGTACACCGGCACCCGCCCGGCCGACCTCCCCTTCGCCCGACGCCCACGCCCGCACCGGACCCGCCCGGACATGCAACTCGAATCCGCGGAAGAGCTGATCCAGGCGCTCCGGGCCAGCGGGCTGTTCACCCCCGAACAGTTCGAGGCCGTCGTCCGCGAACTGTCCCCGCTGGGCACCGACCCCGCGGTCGCGATGAAGCAACTCGTCAAGAGCGCGCGCGTCACCCGGTATCAGCTCGGCAAGGTTCTGCGGGGCAAGGCCGCGGACCTGCGCGTCGGCCCGTACGTCGTCACCGACAAGCTCGGCGAGGGCGGGATGGGCAAGGTGTACCGCGCCCGGCTCGCGGGGGACGGGCCGACGGTCGCGCTGAAGGTGGTGCGGTCCGCGCTCGTGGCGAACCCGACGGTCCGCGGCCGGTTCGCGCGCGAGGTGCAGACCGCGAGCACCCTGGACCACCCGAACATCGTCCGCGTGTTCGACTCCGGCGCGGCCGACGGCAAGTTCTACATGGCGATGGAGTTCGTGGACGGCATCGACCTGGCGCGCCTGATGCGCGAGTTCGGAATGCTGGAAGTGGCGGAGGCGTGCGAGTACGTGCGCCAGGCCGCCCTCGGTTTACAGCACGCCCACCAGCGCGGGTTCGTCCACCGCGACATCAAGCCGAGCAACATCGTGGTGGCCGGCGAGCGCCACCTGCCGCAGGCGACCGAGCCGGCGGTGGTGAAGATCCTCGACCTGGGGCTGGCCCGCGCGATCGACCCGGACGACATGGTCGCCCCGGACCTGACCCGCGACCACACCGTCGTCGGCACCCCGGACTACATGGCCCCGGAACAGGCGAAGAACTCGAAATCGGTCGATGCCCGCGCCGACCTCTACAGCCTCGGCTGCACCCTGTACTTCCTGCTCACCGGCCGCGTGCCGTTCGCGGGCGCGAACGCGATCGCGAAG
>JAYUBA010000700.1:0-1676 GCA_043741075.1 Frigoriglobus sp. | reverse complement strand
CAGGCTCGCCAGGGTGGCGCGGCCGGGACCCTCGGGTGCGGCGCCCAGCTCCGCGCGGAGTCCGGCCCTCCGGCGGCGGAAGGTGCGGACGTTCCCCTCCGCGCACAGCCAGTCGTCGATCTCGCGGGCCCGCTCCGCGGCCACGGTCTCGTGGCCGACGCGCCGCACGCCGGCGTCTGGCGCGATGTCGAGCAGCAGCAACTCGACGGCCACGTAGACGTGCGCGTGTTGCTCCGCCACCTCGTCGTCGTCCCCGCGTAGGTGGCGGGTGAACCGCGCGAGGGCCGCGACGACCAGTTCCCACCGGGCGATCGAGTGCCACGGGCGCGCCTCCCGCCGCAGGGCGTCCACCCACCACTCGACCGGGTCGGGGACTACTGACGCCATCGCTTGCGCGATCCGCCCGACGGCCCCGCGGACGGCGGGCGGGAACTCGGGGTGGATGATCTCCCGAGGGGGCGAAGCGTCGCCCGCCTCGAGGATGTCGTCGAGGCCGGCGTACAGCATCACCCCCTCGACCGGGATTTGCAGGTGGCCCTCCGGCACCTCCGCGCGGGTCACCCAGTCCGTCTCCCAGCCGTCGGGGCCGAACGTCCCGACGCGGACGGAGTCGTGGTCGGGGCTCACGGAGTCGTTGTCTTCCGTCACGGGCTCGTTGTCGTCAGTCACGGGATTAACCTCTCACGTGTGAAGGAAACAGGGGGAGCGGTCGTTGAGGGACGCGCGGCGGCGAACCGTGCTGTCCCGGCGAACCCGCTCACATGAACGGGACATTCGGAGTGCGGAGCCAACCGATTCGTAGGCCCACGGCGCCGAGCCACGTGGCCCGGTCGGCCCCGCGGAGTCCTACAGTTTGAAAGGGTCGCTCCCCGGCGGTCGAACCCACCGCCGGGGAACTGTTCGTGAGGTGCACTTGGCAGATCAATGGCGGGAGAAGGATTAACTTGGCGGAGCGAGTTTTCTCTCCTCCGCCGGGGAGATCAGCCGGTGACCCTTGCCCGGTACGACCTGGATGAGCCGTTTTACCGCCGGCGGCAGCTTGTCCTTGATGCGCCCCAGGTGGGTACCCTTCGCCCGGAGCTCAGGTGAGTTCGCGACCAGAGCAGGCCCCGCTACCGCCACCCCCTTTCGGGCGATGAGCAGTAGGAGGTAGATCGCCTCCTCCTCGGACCCGAGCCACTCTTCCTCGCCGTCGATGCGAACAGTAAGCGCACCCCTGTCCACAACGATCCGTTCCCAGATGGGGCGTCTCGCTGCTTGGCCGTGGGCGGTGATGGCCACGGCCCCGGGTGGCGCCTGCGACGCGGGTGTACCGCCATCCGACTCGAGGCGGCGGAGCTCCCGTTGCGCACGCTGTAACAGCTCCCTGGCCCCGGCGATGTGCCGGTCGAGGGCGGTCGCCCAGGGGTTGTCCGGTTCGCGCGCGGCGGGGTCGAGCCCGCGGTTCGGCGGATAGTGGCGGAAGATGCGGCGGAACGTGGCCGGCCCCTCCGCCGGCCACCCCAGGTACGGGGCCAGCTCCGTGGCGAGCATCAGGCGCGGGTCAACGAGGAGGGCGTAGAAGCGCCGTTCGGCAGCCCGCAGCAGCGACTTCAGTTCGTGATTGATCAGCACCCCGACCTCGTCGCCGTTTCGTAGCCGGTCGTCCTCGCGGGCGATCAACTCGTCGCGATGAA
>JAYUBA010000699.1:0-5740 GCA_043741075.1 Frigoriglobus sp. | reverse complement strand
GCGGCGGCTTCGAGCGCGCCGCCGCGGAACACCGGGGCCAGGTACGACAGGCCCACCGCGACCGCCGCGCCGGTGAGCATCCCGCCCGCGAAGCCCTCCCAGGTCTTCTTCGGGCTGAGAACCGGCGTCATGCGGTGCCGGCCCAGGAAGGTGCCGGTGAAGAACGCGCCGATGTCGTTACCCTTCGGCACGAACACGACCAGCGCGAGCATCAGCCCGGACGCGTCGGGATCGTTCGAGAGCCAGCGGATTTGCGCGAAGAAGCACGGCAGCAGGCCGAGGTACGCGACCGCGAACACCGTGAGCGCGAGCCGCGGTACGGCCACACCGGGTTCGCCCGTGTACCGCTGCATTTCCAGCAGGAACGCCACGATCAGCACGCCGACGAACGCGACCACGAGCATCGCCCACGGCGACGCCTGCTCGGCGCTGAACTGGAGCCGCACGGCGGGATACCAGTTGGCCACGAGCAGCAACTGCACGCCGCAGGTGACGAGCGGTTCGGAGGGGCGGTGCGCGGCGGGAAACAGGCGGACGAGTTCGCGCGCCCCGGCGGCCCCGGCGTACAGGAGGAACACGAGCAGGAACGGGAACCACGCGAACCCGCGCTGGGCGAGGTATGAGTCGCCGAACAGCACCCCGGCGGCGCCGAGCGCGAGCAGCGTACCGACCCACAGTCGCGTTCGGATCATGCGGGCACGCCCGCGTTCAGGCCGCCGAAGCGGCGCTCGCGCCGCGCGTAGTCGCGGAGCGCGTCGTGCAGGAGGGCCGCGTCGAACTCCGGCCAGAACTTCGGCGTCACCCACAGTTCGGCGTAGGAGATTTGCCAGAGCAGGTAGTTGCTCACGCGCATCTCGCCGGCCGTGCGGACGAGCAAGTCCGGGTCCGGCATTCCGCCGGTGTAGAGCGCGCCGGAGATGGCCGCCTCGTCGATGTCCTCCGGCTTCAGTTCGCCGCGACTCACCCGGACCCCGAGCGCCTGTACCGCGTCCACGATCTCGGCGCGGCTGCCGTAGTTGATGGCGAGGCACAGCGTCAGGCCGGTGTTGTGGTGCGTGAGCCGCACGTTCTCGTCGATCTCCGCAAGCACTTCGCCCGGCAACCCGGCGCGCCGGCCGATCACCGTGAACCGGATGTTCTGATCGAGGATCTTCTGGCGCTCGGCGAGAAGGTACTCTTTCAGAAGCGCCATGAGGAAGTCGATTTCCGGCTTCGGGCGCTTCCAGTTCTCGGAGCTGAGGCAGTACAGCGTGAGTTGGCCCAGCCCCAGCCGGCAGCACTCTTCGGTAATCACATCGACGGAGTGTGCGCCGCGGGCATGGCCCTCCATGCGCTCCTTGCCCTGGCGCTGCGCCCACCGGCCGTTGCCGTCCATGATGATGGCGATGTGCCGCGGCAGCCGGGCCGGATCGAGTCCGGCCGAGGCGGCGTAAGCGCGGGGATCGTGCGTAGTTGAAGTCATGGGGTTGACGAAAACAGGACTAACCACAGAGGCACAGAGACACAGAGAAAACCAAAAGGCAGAGATCATTCTTCAAAAAACTCTTTCTCTCCTGTCTTCTCTGTGTCTCTGTGCCTCTGTGGTTAGTCCCCCGCTTCACACCATAATCGTCTGTTCGCGGTCGGGGCCGACGGACACCACCGACACCGGCAGCCCGACCAGTTCGCTCACGCGGTCGATGTACCGCCGCGCGGCGGCCGGTAGGTTTGTAAGCTTCCGCACGCCGGTAATATCTTCCTTCCAGCCGGGCATCGTCTCGTACACCGGCTTGCACCGCTCCAACAGGTACGCGTCGCTGGGGAAGTGCGTCAGGCGCTCGCCGTCGAGGTCGTAGGCGGTGCAGAGCTTCAGCTCCGGAAGGCCGCTCAGCACGTCGAGCAGCATCACGGTGATCTCGTCGGCACCGGAGAGCGCGGCGGTGTAGCGCACGGCCATCGCGTCGAACCAGCCGACGCGCCGGGGCCGCCCGGTGACGGTGCCGTACTCGCGGCCGATGCGGCGGATCCGCTCGCCCAGGCCGTCCGGGCCGTCGTCCAGTTCGGTGGGGAACGGCCCTTGCCCGACCCGCGTCGTGTACGCCTTCACCACGCCGATGATGCGCTTCACGAACTTCGCCGGCACGCCGGTCCCGCCCCAGATGCCCGACGGGAGGCTGCTCGAACTCGTGACGTAGGGGTAGGTGCCGTGATCCACGTCGAGCAGGCTTCCTTGCGCCGCCTCGAAGATGAGCCGCTTGTTCGCGGCCAGCGCGTCGTGCAAGAGTCGGCTGGTGTCCCGGACGAACGGGCGGATGCGCTCCGCGTAGCCGTGGTATTCGTTCGCGATGGCGTCCGCGTCGAACGGCTTGCCCGCGGCGGTGCCGGTGGCGAACGCGGTCATCAACTTGTTCTTGAACGGCACCACGAACCGCAGGCGCTCGCGGAGGTGGTCCGGGCGCAAGAGTTCGCCCACGCGGATGGCGAACCGGCGGCCGACCTTGTCCTGGTAGCACGGCCCGATGCCGCGGCCGGTGGTGCCGAGCTTCCCCTCGCCGCCGCTTTCGAGCAGCCGCTCCTCTTCCATGTGGTACGGGAAGATAACGTGCGCGTGGTCGCTCAGGAACAGCGAGCCGGCCACGTCGATGCCGCCCGTGGCGAGCTGATCGACCTCTTCGAGGAACCGCGGCGGGTACACCACGACGCCGTTGCCGATGACGCTCGTCACGTTCGGTCGGATGACGCCGGTGGGGAGCAGCGACAGCTTGAACGCCTTCCCGTTGACGACGACGGTGTGCCCGGCGTTGGCCCCGCCGTTGTACCGGACGACGAGGTCGAACCCGTCGCCGAGCAGATCGACGATCTTCCCTTTGGCCTCGTCGCCCCACTGCAACCCGACCACGCACGTACCCGGCATTGTGTTGGACCGCCGCGAATCTGTAGGTGTGAATCGACCCGTCTCACGCTAGCCCGCGTGGTGCGGGGCGTCAAGGGCGGGGAGACGATCGCGTGAGGGGACGGGAACGTCGTGCCGCGATTAGTCCGAAGCGTACCGTTGGTGCAGTTCGACGAGCGGGGCGTATTCGAGGCGATCGGCGGCTTGAATCGCCGCAATGTACTCCGACCGAATCGGACTGACCTCGCCCATCAGCGGTTCCGGCCACACGATCGGCCCGGTCCCGTGCCTCCGGAGCCAGATGTTGGCGAGCATCCGCGCCCAGCGGCCGTTCCCGTTCAGGAACGGGTGTATCTTCACCGCCCGGTAGTGCAGGAGAGCGGCGTCCTCGATCGGCGCGTATGGACCCGTTCCCCAGAACGGAATGTCTCGAACCAAACTGAGAACGCTGGCCTCGACGGCGTGTGCGGGAGCGCCGAGGTTGAGGTCGCAGGTGCGAGGTTTGCCCGCCCAGGCCCAGACGCGGCCGAACATCTCCTTGTGCAACTCGAACACCCAGTCGAACGTGAACGGGGCGTCGGCCTCGGTCAGCCGGCCCACGAGGTACTTGGCCGCGGCGCGGGCGATGTTCTCGGCCTCGGCCTGGTTCAACTGACGGCGGGTGCCGATCTCCTTCGACAGCAACCCGGACACGTCGTCGATGGGCGTCTCGCCCGGTACGGGCGCCCAGCCCGGATCAGTCTTCATCCCAGAGTTTCCGTTTCTTGCCCGCCAGGAGCGCCTCGGCCGCGACTTCCACGAGGCGTTCGTAACCGGCCGCATCGACGGCCGCGGCCTCCAGACCTTGCGTCCCTTGAACGAACTTCGCGACGTACCGCGCTTTCGCGAGCGCACGATCGCGGAGGATTCGCTTCACCGGCACCCGGCGGGCCGTCACGAGATCCAAACCGAGTATCCGGGCGACGGCCGCGACGTGCTCGAACCGGACCCCTGCGGGGTCGGCGAGAAGTTGACGAACGGTCGCAACCGGCACACCGCTCAGGCGCGCGAGTGCGGGAACGGTGATTCGAAGCCGTCGGCGCCGCCCGTTCAGAATGGTGTTCAGCATAACGCACCCCCGACACGATCATACCACCGGGCGCGCCGCAATCCAAAGTCAACACGACGCCCGTCGCTGCCGCTCGCACGCGGACCGCCTCGCGGGTACCATATCCGTTCCGCATCGCACTCCCACATTCCGAAAGGCGGTCGCCGTGGTTCGCGCCTGTCCCCCGCTCGCGGCGGTTCTCTTCGCGCTCGCGTTCGCCGTGCCCGCGCCGGCCGCGCCGCCGGAGGCACTCTCGAAGAAGCTCGACGACATCATCGAGAGGCCGGACTACAAGCACGCGTCCTGGGGCGTCCTGGTCGTGGACGCGAAGACCGGCGACACCGTGTACGCCCGCAACCCGGACGCCATGCTCGCACCCGCGTCCGTCACCAAGCTGTTCTCGGGCGCCGCGGCGCTCGTCACGCTCGGCCCGGACCACACGCAGGAAACGGTTGTGTACCAGCGCGGGCTGCTGCTCAAGGGCACGCTCCGCGGCGACCTCGTGCTGGTCGCGTCCGGCGACGTGATGCTCGGCGGGCGCACGCGGGACGGGAAGACCGTCTTCAAGGACAAGGACCACACCTACGCGAACGGCAGCGACGCGGAACTGACCGACACCGACCCGCTCGCCGGACTGAACGACCTCGCCAAACAAGTGAAGGCCGCCGGCGTCACGAACATCGACGGCGACGTGCTCATCGACGACCGCCTGTTCGCCCCCGCGCGCAGTAGCGGCAGCGGGCCGGACGCCGTTTCACCCATCACAGTGAACGACAACCTCATCGACGTGGTGGTGACCCCCGGCGAGAAGGAGGGCGACCCGGCGAAGGTGACGACCCGCCCGGAGACCGCGTTCTACAACGTGGACGCCGTGGTCGCGACCGGTGCGGAGAAGTCGTCCCCGAACCTGCACCTGCTCGCCGTCGGGACGAATCAGTTCGCGGTCCGCGGGAAGGTGCCGGCCGGCGGGAAGCCGCTCGTCCGCATCTACGGCGTGGACGACCCGGCGCTCTTCGCCCGCGCGCTCTTCATCGAAGCGCTCCGCCGCAACGGCGTACAGGCGCAGGCCGCGGTGCTGCGGCCGGGCGGCGGGAGTCTGCCGGCGAAGTCGGACTACGAGAAGCTGCCGAAGGTCGCGACGTTCACCTCCGCGCCGTTCAAGGACACGCTCACCGTCACGCTGAAGGTGAGCCACAACCTGTACGCGAGCACGCTCCCGTGTCTGGTGGCCGCGTCGAAGGGGCAGACCACCGCGGAGGCCGGGCTGCGCGAGCAGAAGAAGGTTCTGAAGGAACTCGGCGTGGACACGACGGCCGTGTCGTTCGGCGGCGGGGCCGGCGGCGCGCCGGCGGATTTCGTCTCCGCGCGGGCGACGGTGCAGCTCATCCAGGGGATGGCGAAGCGGCCGGAGTGGGACGCGTACAAGGCCGCGCTGCCGGTGCTCGGCGTGGACGGCACGCTCGCGGAGGTGGTGACGGCCGACAGCCCGGCCCGCGGCAAGGTGTTCGCCAAGACCGGCACGCTCATCTGGTACGATTCCGCGAACGAGCGCTACCTGCTGAAGAGCAAGGCGCTGGCCGGCACGATGACGACCAAGGGCGGGACGGTGCTGTACCTGTGCGTGATGGTGAACAACGTGCCGCTGCCGGCGGGCGTGCCCGCGTCGCGCGAGGGCAAGGTGCTGGGCAAGTTGTGCGAGGTGCTGTACGAACACGGGCCGTGAGCGTGCTTCTGAGCGGGGGGCGTCAGCCCCCTGTGCCTCTCAAGCACAGGGCGCTGAC
>JAYUBA010000698.1:0-5741 GCA_043741075.1 Frigoriglobus sp. | reverse complement strand
CCGTCGGCGAAGCGCCGCCACCCTCTCCCGCAAGGGGAGAGGGCAAGAGAAGACAACCCGTCGCTTCCCAACTGGTTCCCCCATGCCCACCACCGACGAGCAGATCGCGGCCCGCCGGGCGGACATCGACGCCAAGCAGGCGCTCGTCGCGGACGTGCTCGCGGAGATGAACTGCGAGGCCGTCGTGCTGCTCATGCCGGCGCACGTCGCGTGGTTCACGTCGGGCTTGACCGCGCGCGGGCTGATCGCCGATTCCGAACGGCCGGGCGTGTACACCAACGGCCGCCAGCGGTGGCTGCTGTGCTCGAACGTGGACACGCAGCGCCTCTTCGACGAGGAGATCGACCGGCTCGGCTTCCAGTTGAAAGAGTGGACGTGGGCCGCCGGGCGCTCGGAACTGCTGTTCAACATCACGACCGGGCGCACGGTCGCGGCGGACCGGCCGTTCCCCGGCGTGCCGATGGCGAACGACCGCCTGCGCCCGCTGCTCCGCGCCCTCTCGCCCTACGAACAGGAGCGCTACCGCGAACTCGGCGCGTGGGTGGCGCACGCGGTCGAGGCCACGGCCCGCACCGCCCGCGCCGGCGAAACGGAGGACGAGATCGCGGGCCAACTCGGCCACCGCCTGCTGCACCGCGGCGTCGAACCGGCGGCGCTCGCCGTGACGGCCGACGGCCGCGGGGCGAAGTTCCGCCGCAGCGGGTTCACCGCCGCGCCGGTCGCCCGCACGTGTCTGATTCAGGCGACCGGCCAGCGCGACGGGCTGTTCGCCACCGCCGCGCGGACGGTCAGCTTCGGCCCGCCCCCGGACGACCTCCGCGTCGCGCACGACCTCGCCCTGAAGCTGGCGGCCGTGTACCGCTCGTACGCCAAGCCCGCGGACACACTCGCGCTCGCGGCGGACGCGACCGCCGCCATTCTGGCCGGCACGCCGTTCGAGTTCGACGGCCGCCTGAGCCAACCGGGGTACGGTGCGGGCCGGTTCGCCGCGGAGGAACTGCGCCGCGCCGGCCACGACGAACCGCTCGCCGCCGGGCAGGCGCTGGTGTGGCAGCCGCGGGTCGGCCCGGCCGCGTGCGCCGATACCGTGCTCGTCGCCGCGGACGGCCCGGAAGCCGTCACGCCGCCGACCGAGTGGCCGTTCAAGCGGGTCACCGTCCGCGGCGTCACGTCCGACATCCCCGATATGCTTGTAAGAAATGATGAAGGACTCGGAAATGATAAGTGATGAATGATGAAGGATGAATGGAAAGCAGAAGATGGCGAAGCGCTTTGTCTTCTATTCATCATTCATCATTCATCATTCCCCCTACAACAGCCCGGCGGGGACACGCAATCGACTACACCCAGGGAGAGGCGCAATGTACCGCATGATCGGGGCGGCGGCGGTCGGGTTGTTCGCGGTCGCGGTCGCGCACGGGCACTTCCCGTTCGTCGTGCCGGACGCGAAGGGCGAGTCGGCGAAGGTCGTGTTCAGCGACACGCTGGAGCCGGACGCGGACGTGAACATCGAGAAGATCGCGAACACCAAGCTCACGCTCCGCGACGCGGCCGGCAAGGAGTCGCCGCTGGAGTGGAAGAAGGGCGACGGGTTCTACGCGGTGAACGTGCCCGGCAGCGGCGACCGCGTGATCTACGGCGTCACCGACTACGGCGTGTTGCAGAAGGGCGACACGAAGCCGTTCAAACTCGCGTACTACCCGAAGGCGGTGATCGGGGCCGCGACCGCGAAGCCCGTCGGCGCGAAGCTGGCGCTGGAGGTGGTCGCGGAGGGCGGGTCCGGGAAGGTGCGGTTCCGGGTGCTGGCCGCGGGCAAGCCGGTGGCGGATTCGGAGGTGACGGTGATGCTCCCGGCCGGCGGCAAGAAGGCGGCGACGACGGACAAGGACGGCTACACCCCGGCGTTCGACGGTGCCGGCCGCTACGGCGTGTACGCGAAGCAGGTGGAGGCGAAGGCGGGCGAACACGCCGGCAAGAAGTACGACGAGATCCGCAGCTACGCCACACTCGTGTGCGACGTGCAGAAATGATACGTGCGGAATGATACCGGACGAACGGGAGGCAGAAGACGGGCGTGTTCTTCTGCCTCCCATTCATCCGGTATCGTTCCGCGTCTAATCCTCGCGCTTCTTCCACGCCCGCAGCAGGTTGGCGAAGTCGTCGCGCCACAGTGGGGCGTCCGCCTTGCGCGGCACCGGCTGCCATTGGATCCACGAGCCGGTACGGTTCCGTTGCGGGAGCATCGGCCGCAGGTCGTCCTCGGTCCGCGCCAGCAACATCCACTGCGATTCGGTCTTCCCGTCGTCCCGCTCCGCGTCGTTCTTCGGGCTGTCGCTGCACACGCGGACGTGCAGCGGCGGGTCGTGGTCGTCGGCCAGTCGCGCGACCAGCGGCGGCAGGTCCAGGTGGACGTTCGACACGTGCAGCGCGATCACCCCGTTCGGGGCGAGCTTCGACACGTACAGCCGGATCGCCTCGCGGGTGAGCAGGTGGACCGGGATCGCGTCCGAGCAGAAGCCGTCGAGGATGATGACATCGTACGCGCCGTCCGGGGCTTTGATCAGTTGCCGCCGGGCGTCGCCGAGCACGACGTGGCATTTCTCCATCTGATCTTCGCCGTTCAACCGCTTGCGACACGACGACAGGAACCGGAAATACTGCTCGTCCTCCGCGACGCGCACGACGGCCGGGTCGATCTCGTAGAAGGTCCACTCCTGCCCCGGCTTCGCATACGCGGCCACCGCGCCGGTGCCCAGGCCGACCACGCCCACCGTCTTCACCCGCGCCGCCGGCAGGCTCTCGAACAGGTGCCCGACCGGCCCCTTCTGGTGGTAATACGTCATCGGCCGCGGCGGGCCGTCCTCGTCGATGCGCTGCTGCCCGTGGAGCGTGGTGCCATGGATCAGCCGGATGAACTTGCCGTCCGGCGAGCGGGTCACGCGGATCACGCCGAAGAAGTTCCGCTCCATGTGGAGGATGTCGCCGAAGTGGCCGCTGTTGAACATGCCGGCCACCAGGAGCGCCGCCAGCGACAGCGCGTACCGGGCCGGCTTGCGGACCAGCGCGAACGCGGCCACCGCGGGCAGCCCGAACATCAGCCCGCCGCGCAACAGGCGCGCCGGGAGGGCGTCGGGCGAGTCCGGTTCGGGCGGCACCGTCACGTAGTACGGCACCGCCAGCACGAGGCCGACCGACAGGCCCAGCAGCACCAGCACCAGCGCCACGTCCGCGAACCGGAACGGCGGGCCGGGGTCTTCGCCGCGCGGCCGGACCGCCGCCGCGAACACCAGCGCCAGCGGGTACTCGACCATGCCCACGTGCGTGAACAGCATCGGGGCGACGAGCGCGTTGAACACGCCGCCTAGCACCCCGCCGAGCGACAGCCAGAAGTAGAACGCCGTCAGGTGTTCCGGCGGCGGCCGGTCCTTCGCCAGTTCGCCGTGGCACACCAAACACACGCCGAAGAACGCCGCCATGTGGAGCAGTCCGACCAGCGCGAGCGGTTCGGCCGCGTACGTGAGGAGCGTGATGACGACGAACAGGATCAGCATGGGCGTGACGCGGCCGACGACGCGGTGAACGCCGTCCGGCCAGCGGGCGAACACCAGGATGAAGCTGGTCAGGTACAGCGCCAGCGGCACCACCCACAGGAGCGGCACCGGCGCGAGGTCGGTGGAGACGTGGGTGGTCACGCCGAGCAGCAGGCTCGACGGCAGCGCCGCGAGCGCGACCCACCGCGCGACCCGCCAGTGGTCTGGCTTCGGGCTGACTTCGGCCGCGTGTTCCGGCTCCGCGGCCGGCTTCCGAATGACGGTCAGCGCGCACGCGAACACCAGCCCGACGTAGCCCATCACGCCGCCGGCGAACACCCACTCCTGGTGCGCGAGCGTGAGTCGTGGTTCGATCACCAGCGGGTACGCGAGCAGGCCGAGCAGGCTGCCGGCGTTGCTGGCCGCGTACAGGAAGTACGGGTCTTTGGCCGACGGGTGGCCGGTGGTGGCGAACCACCGCTGCAACAGCGGCGACGTGGTGGACAGCACGAAGAACGGCACCCCGACCGCGACCCCGATCACGGCCCCGAGTTGGACGAAGACGAGGAACGAGGAGTCCTGGTCGTCGGGCAGGATGGACGCCGCGACGGGCACCGGCGAGCCGGACGCGGCGACGGCGACCTTGAACGACACCACCACCACGGCGAGCAGCAGGAGGTGGAACACGGCCTGCCGGCGGACGCCGAACTTGCCGGTGCTGCAGTGCGCGTAGAGATACCCGGCGAGCAGCACGATCTGGAAGAACACCATGCAGGTGTTCCAGATGTTGGGCGTGCCGCCGACGAGCGGGAGCAGCAGTTTGCCGACGAGCGGCTGGACGAGGAACAGCAGGGCCGCTCCGACGAACAGCGTGACGGCGTACAGGGCGGGGAGCAAACGCGACCTCCGCGGGGCGCGACATCCCCGGCGCGGCGGCGGGGAGAGACCCGACCGGCGGTCGGCCGGTTCTAACAGGATGCGGACGCGACCGCGCCGGGGCAAGAGGGTACTTCCGCGCCGTGACGGAAGTAGCCCCGGCCTTCCGATCCGCTCTCCGGGCGATTCGGTCGGGTTCGAACGTCGGCGGAATAGTGGACACCGTTCCACGTGGAACGTCGGCGGATGTTAGAATGACGCCAAGGCGGCCAAGATGGTCTTCCAAGGCGGCCAGTTGGCCGCCTTGGAATATCTTCGATTTCCAAGCACTTTTCGCCCAAGGCGGCCGAGATGGCCAAGGTGGCCACTTCAGTCACCCCGTCGGCGACCCGCGCCGGGGCCAGAGGGGGCTTCTCCGACGTGACGGAAGTAGTGCGCGTACCGGATGAATCGTGGTCGCGTGCGATCTTCAGGGTGCCTGCTCCAAAACGGACTTGGCGCTCCGCCACCGACGCGCGTGAATGGAATCGAACCCACTCGCACGCCCGGAGTTTACCGATGTCAACACCGGAGCAGACAGACGCGATCTTCAAGGCGAAGTTCCAGTCCGAACAACAAGCCATCGACCGCCTCGCGAGAATCGATCGGAAGCGCCTCGGCCCCGGTTCGGCCGGCAACCTCGATCTCCTGAAGGAGATCCACACGCGGGGGTTGGATCGGGCACTCGGCCGCAGACGGTCCGAGGACAGCAAGGGGCAGATCCGAGAACTCGTGCGCGAGTTCATCCTCTACGGCGCGAAAGCCGCGCTGTTGACCGGGGCACAGCGCGGCGGCGACTTCCTGAATAACCAACTTCGCGGCCAGTGGGCGGAGCGCGTGGCGCTCTCGATGAAGGTGGACGGGCTTCATCTCGTACCCTTTGGTCCGTCGGGCGCGGCCATGCCCGGCGAGGAGGATCACCGCGAGGTCATCATGACCTTCCGAGAAATCCTCCTCCTCGAAGGCAAGCGGCCGGACCTACTCGCCTTCGATACGGCCGTGTGGAACGCGTTGGGACCGGCCGAACAGTTCCTCGCGTCGCAATGGCCCAAGCGCCGGCTCGAACCGGTAGACGACCAGATCGTGAGGAAGGCCCGGTGCGGGGTCGAGGTGAAGAACAGCGCCTGGCACTACGAGACGAGGCGGAACGCGGGCGGTGGCCCGCTCTCGATCACGGTCAAGAAGGAGGAGGTCGGCGACATCCAGAGCTGGTCGAACGGGACCGGCTTGCCGGTGATCTTCGTTCAAGTCCTGTTCGACGAGGTGTACTGCATGAGTTTTCGGCGGATCGTGGAG
>JAYUBA010000697.1:0-5747 GCA_043741075.1 Frigoriglobus sp. | reverse complement strand
AGACTCGTTGCGCAATAGGAGGCGATTGGCTATTCATAAGGCATGACGAATTACGAGAAGCTGCGTCGGAAGCCGTCGTTCTTCCGCATGTTTACGGGACTATCGGGCGGCGAATTCGACAAGCTCGTGGCCGAACTCGAACCGATTTGGCTCGCCCGGAAGGCGAAGCGGTCGGCGCGTCGTACCCGGCAGCGGAAGCCCGGTGCCGGGCGCAAGGCGAAGCTCGTGTTGACCGACCGCCTGTTGCTGGCGCTGTTGTACTACCGCACGTACGTCACCCAGGAGTTCGTGGGGTTCTTGTTCGGGGTGGATAAGGGGACCGTGTCGCGGAACGTGCAGGAGCTGAGCCTGTGCATGGCCGGCGTGTTCCGCATCCCCGAGAAGAAGGTGCGGATCGATCCCGACGACCTCGAGGCGGTGTTCGTGGACGCGACCGAGCAGCCGGTGCATCGGCCTGAGCGGAAGCAGCGGCGGAGCTATTCGGGGAAGAAGAAGCGCCACACGGTGAAGCATCAGGTGGTCGTGACGCGGGTGCGGAAGGGGCCGGGTGAGAAGCAGAAGGTGCGGATCAAGGCCGTGTCGAAGGCGGCGAAGGGGCGGGTTCACGACAAGAAGGTGTACGACCGCTCGCGGCTGCGGATCCCGGCGGGTGTGCCCAAGTCGGGCGACAGCGGGTACCAGGGGAGCGACCTGCGGGTGCCCAAGAAGAAGCCGAGGAATGGGCAGTTGAGCGACGAGGAAAAGCGTTCCAATCGGGGCCTGGCGAAGGAGCGGATCGTGGCCGAACACGGGATCGGGAAGATGAAGATCTGGCGGATCGCGGCGGACCGGTATCGCAACCCGCCCCGCCGGCACACGGTAATGATGAAGAACGTCGCCGGGTTCCACAACCGCATGTTCGGGTAACGGTCGAAACCGATCGCTTGCGAAGCCACGCCCCGCAGCGAAGTTATTGCGCAACGAGTCTCATGTGGGTAACCCCACCGGAAGCCGCCCATGAGCGACGAAACCCTCCCGCGCCCGTCTGACCCGCACGCGGCGCACCGCCGCCCGCTCTCGCCGGGGATGCCGCGGTTCATCAGCGCGCGCTTCGATGTCCTCCGTTACCTCGGCGGTGGGACATTCGGCCGCGTCTACATGGCGTTCGACCCGCTGATGGAACGGTACGTCGCCCTCAAAATGCCGCGCGACCCCCTCCCCGCGGACAAGCACGGGGAGTTCCTGCGGGAATCGCGCGTCATCGCCGCCATCCACCACCCGCACATCTGCCCGGTCCACGATGTCGGCATTGACGGCGAACTTCCGTACATCGTGATGCGATACGTGAACGGCGGCACGCTCGAGGACTTGGTTGCCCGCGAGCCGCCGACACCGGCAGATGCGCTCCGGTTCGTCGGACAGGTCGCAAAGGGTCTCGAAGCCGCCCACGCCCGCGGCGTCATCCACCGCGACCTGAAACCGGCGAACGTGCTGTACGACGAGATCGAACGCAAACTGCTCCTCACGGACTTCGGCCTCGCGCGGTGGGCCGAAAGCTCCGCCGCGTCGGTCGGCGGCGTGAAGGGTACGCCCGTGTACATGGCGCCCGAGCAGTGGGACCCCGGCCCCAGGGGCCGGTTCGGAGCCATCTCCGCGCGAACGGACGTGTACAGCCTCGGCGTCTTGCTGTTCCAGTTGCTGACCGGCGTACAGTTGTTCCCCGGAACGCAGTACCAGTTGATGCTCGACCACTGCCAGACGGAACCCCGGCGTCCGTCCGAGGTTCGCCCCGACCTCGACCCGCGACTCGACGAACTCTGCCTGAAGGCGCTGGCGAAGCAACCGGGCGACCGCTACGGCTCCGCGAAGGAATTCGCCGACGCCATCGCGGCGTACTTGCGCCCACGCCCAGCGCCGACTGCGCCGCGGCCGACCATTCGCACGCCCGGCGAAGTCGTCGAGTTCCCGCTACCGCGCGGGCTGAAGATGCCGTTCTGCTGGATTCCCCCCGGCACCGCCCAGCTCGGTTCGCCACTCGCCGAGCAGAACGCCGTGGGCAGTCGCACGGACTGGCTCGCGGCCGAGAGCGAAGCGCGGCGCGGCATCTACACGTCCAAGGGGTTCTGGCTGGCGAAGTACCCGGTCACGCAGGCGGAGTGGTACGCGATCACGGGCGCGACGCCGAGCTACTTCCAGGCCGGCTCCGCGGTGAAGGGACTGGACACCACGCGATTTCCCGTCGAGCAGGTGTCGTGGGACATGATCTGCGGCAAGGGCGGGTTCCTGGAGAAGTTCAACGCGGTAGGCGGTGTCGAGAAGGCGTTCGGCAAGGCGGGCACGTTCGCGCTACCCCACGAGGACATGTGGGAGTACGCGTGCCGCGGCGGGCTTGGTAACGACCGGCCGTTCTACTTCGGGAAGGAGTTGAACGGCACGCAGGCGAACATCGACGGGAACTTCCCGTTCGGCACGGCCACGAAGGGCCCGTACTTGGAGCGCCCGACGTCGGTGGGCACATACGCGTCGAAGTCTCCGCACCCGTGGGGGCTGTGCGACATGCACGGCAACGTGTGGGAGTGGTGCGAAAACTTGTACGATCAAACTAATTCTCGCGTTCTCCGCGGCGGTTCCTGGAACTACTACGGCCGCTACTGCCGCGCCGCGGACCGCTACAGGAGCGCGCCCGACGGCGCGGACCTCTACATCGGGTTCCGTCTCTGCCTCCCCTGGACTTCGTAACTCGCTGCGCCGTTGTGCCCCTGCGTTCGCACCGTTTCTGCCCGGCGCGAAGTTCAGGCTGGCGTTTCACGGGGTCGCCACCAGATCGGGCCAGTCAGGCGGGGGCGGCATGTGCGGCTTCAGATGTGCGATACGCGACCGCAATCGACTGGCCTCGGGCGCACCGCAGCGGCTACAATGCACGCACAACGGAGGTTCGCCATGACACAACTGACACTCGAAGCGGTCGCCGAGCGGCTCGAGGCGCTGGAACGGAAGGTCGCGGAGCTCACCACGCCCGCGATCCGGCCCGGCACCGGCGACTGGGATGCCGCCGCCAACGACACCGACTCGCCACGCGATCAGTTCTACGCCGAGGCGGCCCGGTTCCCCGACACCGAAGCCGAGTTCGCCGTCCAGAAGGAACTGTTCAGCCAGTGGCGTGCGGCCACCGCGTTTGAACCGTACTGGCCACTACTCGACCGACTCCTCGCGCGCGACTTTGCCGACATGCGGAAGTGGGGTGCCTTCGCGGACGCCGCGCGGCAAATCCGCGAGTCCGGCACCTACGACTTCGACGCCTGGCGTGAGCAGCGAGAGTATGACCTGAAGCACGCGAACGACCACCTGCTATGATCCTCGTCGATACGAGCGTTCTCATCGACTACGCCCGCCGCTGGGATGCCAAACTGGCCGCCCTCGTGCCGCTGTTACCACTGGTTGTTTGTGGGGTTGTCCGAGCCGAACTGTTAGCGGGTGCCCGCGACCTTCGGCACCGCGCGCAGTTGCTCATGTTGCTCAATTCGTTTCTGCCTATGCCGATCCCCGATTCCATTTGGGATACGGTCGGCGATAACCTGAACACACTCCGCACCAGCGGTGTGACCATTCCGTTCGCCGACGCAATCATTGCGACGGTTGCCATCGTCAACGACATCGAGTTGTGGGCGCGCGACGCGCACTTCACCCTTGTCCAGCGCGTGCTGCCGGCGCTGAAGCTGTTTGCCGAGCCGCCTTAACACTTCACCCCGCTGAGCGGGCCGCCTCTCGCGAACAGCGCGTCCACGCGCTTCGTCACGGCCGGGTCCGCGTCCAGCGGGGGCGGCATGTGCGGCTTCAGTCGCGCGTCGATCACCAGCGGCCCGCGACAACCCCAGTGCTTGCGCCGCGTCGATGCCCCCGCCCCGTACACGTCGCGCGCCGGGTCCGAACGCGTGAACACCGCCCACAGGAAGTTGTTCAACGCGTGCGAAACGAACTCCGAGTCATCGACGACGACAAGGAGCGGGAAAGTGCTGAGTGCTGAGTGCTGAGTACTGAGTGAATCACACAGACGCGCGAGGTCCGGGTGCGTGTCCCCTTCTTCAACGCGGAACTTCGGCCCGCGAACCGCCAGCACACCGGGCAGCACCACCCGCGGGTCGGAGAAGCCGTCTGAGAGGCGCAGGTCGCCAGGCACGGCGGTGCCGAGTTCGCGGCGCTTCGGGCCGGCGGCGGCGATCACCAGCTTCGACCCGGCGTTCAGGCCCATCCCGGCCGAGTAGTCGAGCGTGTCGGCCGTCGTGCGCGTCTGGAAGTGCAGGTCGGATTCCGGGTCGAAGCGTTCGAGCAGGTGCCGCAGGAACGCCGGGATGTCGTGGATGTTAAGGTCCGGCGCGTCCTCCTTCGCCACGATGAACAGGTACTTCGCCAGCGACAGTTGCCCCTGGCCCAGGATCGCGTTCGCGAGGGTGAGGAGTTCCTGCGGGCGGCGCGTGCCGGCGTACGGGACGTACCGTTCGGAGCCGACGGCGAGCAGGAGCGGGTGGACCCCGGCCGCGTCCACCGCGTGGACCGCGTGCAGACCGGGGATCACCGTGGGAATCACCGGGCCGGTCAGCTCGTGGATCAGTTCGCCGAAGGTGGTGTCCTCCTGCGGCGGTCGGCCGACCACCGTGAACGGCCAGATCGCGCCCGGCCGGTGGTACACCGCGTCCACGGTCATCACCGGGAAGTCGTGCGTCAGGCTGTAGTACCCGAGGTGGTCGCCGAACGGCCCTTCGGGCTTCGTTCGCGCCGGGTCGATCCACCCGGAGATCACGAAGTCGGCTTCAGATGGGCAACTGAGCGGGGGGCGTAAGCCCCCTGTGCCCTCAGACACACAGGGGGCGTCAGCCCCCCGCTCAGGGAGCGTCACCATCCGCAACCGTCGGCCGCCCAGCGCGCCGGCGAACGCCAACTCCGGTAGCCCCTCCGGGAGCGGCATCACGGCCGCCACCGCCAGCGCCGGCGGGCCGCCCACGATCACGTTCACGCGCAACCGCTCGCCGCGCCGCACCGCCGCCGCGTGGTGGACGCCGATCCCGCGATGAATCTGATAGTGCATCCCGATCTCGCGGTCCGGTTCGTAAGCGTTCCCGCTCAGTTGCACGCGGTACATGCCCAGATTCGATTTCATCCACCCGGTTCGGTCCGGGTGTTCCGTATAGACCTGTGGGAGCGTGACGAACGCCCCGCCGTCGAGCGGCCAGCATTTCAGTTGCGGCAGTCGCGAGACGGTCGTGGTGTGGCGAAGGACCGGACCGGAGCGGACGAACTTGGGCCGCAACCGCCACGCCAGGAGCGGCAGCTTCCAGTACCGCCACGGCCGCTTGAGGAGGTTCGCCGGGTCGGTCTTCAGTTCGACCAGTTTGCGCACGTCGTCGAGGGCGTCGCGGAAGAGGAACTTCGCGCGGTCGAGGGTGCCGAAGAGATTCGAGACCATCGGGAACGGCGTGCCCTTCACGCGGGCGAAGAACACCGCCGGGCCGCCGGCCGCGTACACCCGCCGGTGGATCTCGGCCGCCTCCAGGTGCGGGTCGATCTCCCGCTCGATGCGGACCAGTTGGCCCGCCCGTTCGAGGTCGGCGACGGCGGCGGCGAGGGTGCGGTGACTCATGTGCGAAGAACCCACCCCCGGCCCCTCCCTGCAGGGAGGGGAGGACGATAACCGCTCGCGGGCGCACCCAGACAACCAACGCGCGGCACGTTGGTCTTTCTCCCCTCCTTGCAGGGAGGGGCCGGGGGTGGGT
>JAYUBA010000696.1:0-5749 GCA_043741075.1 Frigoriglobus sp. | reverse complement strand
GCCGCAGGCACACGACCGGGTCGGACAGCGCCTTGTACTGCCGGATTCGCCGCTGCACCTGGCCGGCGGTGGGCACCAGGCTGGCAGTGTGGTGGCCGGCGACGGACAGCCAGTGGACCCCGACGCCGTGCTCGACGCACTTGCGAATCGCCTGCGTGGAGATCTGGGAGAACCCGTGGAGCAGCACGGTATCGACGCCGCGGATCGCGTGCTTGGTCTCCGACCCGTCGCGCGGCTTGATGACGATGGAATCGCCGCTGACGCCGACCGCGGTGCCCTGACTCACGACGTGGAGGGTGGTCCCGTCGCGGTCTTGCGGGAACAGTCGGACGGGGTCGCGTTCGGGCTCCCGTTCCTGACGAACTTCTTCCGGCAGACAGACCGGCGCGAGTGAGCACTTCTCGCACAGGCGGGCGTTGTCGGTGATCGGCGGCCGGTCGGTGGACTCGCGAAGGGCGCGGGCGTCCGCGAGTGCGGCAGCCAGGTCGGCGCGGGCTTTCTCGTCGATCGGCACGCGCACGGTCACGTTGGCCGCGTGGTAGCGGATGCGGCCCTCGGGCACGGGCTGGCCGAACGCGTCCTCGATCAGCACCGCGTAAGCGATCACCTGGAGCCGGTCCGAGGCCCACGGCTCCGGCGCGTTGTCGGCGGACCGGGCGGGTTTGCCGCGCTTGTGTTCGTAGGGCAGGTGCGAGCCGTCGCGGCGGCGGAGGCAGTCCACTTTGCCCAACAGGCCCAACCGCTCGCTGGCGAGTTCGACCGAAACGGACTCGCCGTCCTCGTCCGCTTCGAGGGCCGCGTGCAGGTGCCGGCCGGCGTAGACGCGGTGGTCGGCGACGCGGATCTCCTCGACCTCTTCGAGGTAGAACAGGCGCCGGCAGTACGCCAGCGCGTGCAGCGCCATGACCCGCACCGGTGGTGCGTGCGAGTCCAGAACGGGCAGCGGGATCATGCGGTCACTCCGGAGAGATGGCCGGCAGCCGGTTGACTGGCGGCGGGTCGGAAAGTGAAACGTCCTCCAGGTCGCCGGTGGCGTAACGCGTACCCGCCGACCCGACGTGATCGACCCAAACGGGGAACGTGTACCGTCCCTTCGGCGCGGTCAGGAACGCGCGCCCGGTTTTGGCTGTGACGCGGGACTTCACCCGCTCCCACGGCGAAACTTCGTCCACGAGATGAGTACTCTCACCGAGGCACAGCCCACCGAACCGGGACACGCCCGCCGGGTTCGCAAGGGCGTTTGTCACACGTGCCTCCAAAGTAGGTGCGGCCCCCGTCTCGCCGGACGAGTCGAGCCACACGAGGAGTTCGACGCCGGTGAGTAACTGTTGGTAATCAGGGCGCGTGTTCTGGCGGTGGCCGAGTGGCATCTTCTTCACCCGCCACACGGTCCGTAGCACCACGCTCGTCGGCGGCTTACTCAGCAGCACCGGTGTGACCCGACAGCCGACGTGCCGGCGGTGGCTCGTCTCGCCGACGAGCGACAGGAGGAACCCGTAGCACGTCGCGGGCGGCGGGAGCGGTTCTGTTTCCAGGTACTCCCGCGCCAGCCCCTTGCGGAAGCACGCGACCGGCACGGTGACGTAGACGCCGAGCATGGTCACCCCTTGATCTCGAGTTTATCGTTGATCCGCGCGACCGCTTCTGCGCACGCCTTCTTCACGCCTTGGGGGGCGAGGCCCGCGGCAGCTAACTGCTTGGCGAGCGACGAATCCAGATCGCCGACGCCGACGACCAGTTCGGTCGCCAGCACGTCGTTGGCTTTCAACCGCGCAATGAGGGCGTCCGCGTGGACGGTCTTGCCGTCGTCGTTCGTGCCGAAGCAGTAGAGCAGGCGCGGGGCCGGGTCGGCGGTGAGCCGGAACACGACCGCGTCCGGGGAGAAGTCGAACAGGAACCGGCCGTGGTTGCCGGCGACGGTGCCCAGGTTGCACAGCGCGTCGACGGCCTTTGCCGCCCGCGACTTGTCCCGCAGGCGCTCCGGCGTGAGGGCAACGCCGTACTGGTAGCGGGTCGCGTGGACCTCCGCGCCATAGGGCACGGGGTTATCGCTCCCCTTCTTCGCCGCGCTTGGCGTCGCCATCGGGGAAGCGACGCTAAAGACCACATCTCCGGCCCATGGGGTGATCGAGACGGCGCGCGTCACTTCGAGTGGCGAGCGCCGGGTCGTCGCACCGCCCTTCTTCTTCGCCTTACCAGGCTTGGCCTTTTTTCCTTCAGTCGTGGCGTCGGCATCCGTCTCCTCGGCCTCGTCTCGGGGGGCTTCCGCGGCCATGAAGCCAAGTAGGTCATCGTCGATGTACCCGATGTACGACGGATCGAGCCACTTCGCGAACTCCGCGTCGATGTCCTGTCCGGCGCGCCACTCGTTGCGGCGGAGGTCTTCGTTCCACGTCCGGTTCGTGCCCTGCGTTTCGAGAGTCGCGAGCAACCGCCGGAGTGCGAACCGGATCGCCTCGGCGGACACGGTGGAATGCGTGTTGCCCATCCAGAGCAGTTTCTGAAGGGTGGTGATGTTGCCCTCGTTCTCAGCCCGGTTGTTGTTGGCAGTGCCGTAAGGGGTCACGAAGTTAGCAAACACATGCAGGCTCATTGGTCGAATCTCCGTGGGGGTTAGTTCGTTTCGGTGGTGTCATCGGCCTCGGTGTCACCGGGAATCGGTTCAACCTTCGGCGGGCGCTGATAACTGGCGACGGCGAACAGGGCGAGATTGCGGGCGCGAAGCCAGTCACTCCCGAACACGATGCTCCGAACGAGGTGCAACGCTTCGCTGTCGCGCAACTCTTTGACGGTGCCGTTCCGGGCGAGCAGTTCGTTGATGACGCTCTGAACTTGGCCCGCCGTCTTGGACCCCACCAGCCCGAGGCGCAGCCGTTCCATGAAACGCTCCCAGCGCTTCTCGGTGGCGGTGTTCGCGCGCACTCCGCGACGGGCCGCGTCCTGGCCCATCGTCTCCGCGTAAATCCGCCCGCGGCCCATAAAGATGGCGCGGTGCATCGCCGCGATGAACGCAGTTTCATCGGCGTCGGTCAGTGTTCGGTTCGTCGCCATCGCTTGAAGACCTCTGGTTTCGTAAGCGACACGCTTACGTATTGTTTTGTCCCGAAACAGACGATCGAATCGGTCGTACCAGCGTCGGCCGGCGGCGAGATTGGTGGCGATGTGTGGGCGAATCGTGCTATCGATCCAGAAGCACGTGTCGCCTTCGTCTTGTCGCTTCGCCCGCTTCTTATTGGCGGACGGTTTCTTCGACCGTGCGCGAACCCGTGGTGGGAGTTCGGCTAACGCCGCCTCGAACTGGTCGAGCGCGCGCTCCGCACGAGTTGCTTCTGCTGACGCGATCCGACCCAGCCCCTCTGCGTTCACTTCTGACACATCGGCACGCGACTTCTGTGGCTTCGTCCACGTCCGCAGGGCAAAACGAATCGCCCGGCACGAGGGTAGGGCTGATTCCAGCAAGTATGATCGCGAACGCAACCGCACTTCGGCTTGGTAAACTGCGTCAGCCGTACCGCCGACACGAACTTCTCCAACGGTGCAGGGTGTTAGAAACGGACGGTCCGAGGCGAATTCCTCCAGGTCATGTACACCGGGGATAAGCAATACACCGTCACCAGAGTTACCCAGACGAACCACCGAGCAGCCGACAAGGAAAAACAGAGCGGCGAGCAAGCCTGGAATCGATTCCGTCACATCCGATTCACTGAGTACGTCGTGGCGTTTAATCGCGCCAGGGTAGAGCGAACCGATGTTCAAGTTCTTCTTTCCATCGACGGTCTTGTTGGGAACATCGAGCAGCGCTGACTGCTTATCAATAAACGCTTTCCAGACTTGTTGATGCAAGTACCACTTGCACTGCTGGAATGCGATCTCGATCGTTCCAACTCCGCTCCCGTCTGGGTCGATGAAGTAGGGCGACGATGACTCTAAGCCGATGTTCTTCTTCGCTCCCTGTAGCAGTGTTCGTGTCAACGCGGTTTGCATCTCAGCCCGCACAGCCAGCGAGGGCGGAACGCCGCCGTACTGCCCTGGTAAGTAGATGAGACCGTCCCTGATCTGGAACGCGAACGCAAACAGCTGCTTCAGGTACGCGCCCGCGTTCTCCGGTTTGCCGAACCGGAGGGTCACCGTTTCCGCATCGAATTCCCACGGCGGCTTCCCGTCGGCGAACGGGGCGGGCAGTTTGTCGTCCGCGATTAAGCCGGCTTTCCGCGTCCTCTCCATCGCCTTCAGCGTGCAGGCCAGCCCGCCCAGCCCGGCCCGGTGCAGCGCCGACATTCCCGGCGCGAACAGGTTCATCGTCAGGTGGTCCGGGGCCGCCGGCCGCGTCACTGCTTCTGTTGTTCTGCCCATCCGGCACCTCGCATCTCGTCGTAGATGATCGTTCCCGGTTCCGCGATCGGTAATCCGCGTTCTTTACTCCACTCCCGCCAGTTCAGAGAACGCGGTGGAGGCGGCATTGGCAGCACGTACCGCCCGAGTGACTTCGGTGTCGCTCGGACCTTCGACATATCTTCTCGCATCAGTACCGTGATTCCCGGTGACGCTTCTCGCAGTTCGGTGACCGTTGTCGTTGGTCCGCCGTCGAGCCACGCGCTCGCGATCAGGTCCGGCGGATTATGGTCGGTCTGTTCCCACGCGCCGGCGAGTTCGCGCTGGCTGACGCCCTCGACTCCCAACTTGTCCAGCCACTTGCGGGCATTGAGCTGGTCGGCCGGCGTGTACGGGAGGTGCGTGTCTGGTTCGATCACCACGAACGGCTTCGGGTCGTCCTTATCGGTCCGACGGTTCAGGCGCCCGAGCCGCTGAATCATCGCCGGCACGGTGGCGAGATCGGTCACGAGCAGATCGGCCGACAGATCGAGGGACATTTCCGCAACCTGCGAGCAGATCGCCAGCGCCGGACCGTTCTTCTTGAACGCGTCGATCACAGCCTTGTGCCGCTGAACCCGGTCCTCGTACTTGAAGCGGCTGTGATATATGAGTGGTTCCAGCCCGGCCGCCGTTGCCCGGTCGGCCGCGTTCATCACCCGCTTGACCGTGTTGCACACCCATAACACCTTGCCGCCGTTCTTGAGTGTTTCGGAGACCAGCGGCAAGGGGTCATTGCCAGGCGCCTCCGCTTTCCGATAGCGCTTGCGGTCTTCCAGGTCCGCCGGGCCGGCGATTGGGTTAAGTTCACCCAGCGTCTTCCGTAACGCCTCCTCGCGCGCCGTCGGCAAGCTGGCCGTCATCAGGAGAGCGGGCAGGCCCGGCAGGTCGCGGAGGAACCGGAGCAGCGCGCCGAACAGGCGGTCGTCGTAGGCGTGAATCTCGTCGAACACGAACGCGGACTGTGCCAACGCCGGCCACGCGAACAGCCCGCGCTTGTTGTTCTGCACGATGCCCAGCACGGTATCGACGGTACACGCGACGATGGGAGTGGACCACGCGTCCAGCGAGTCGATGCGGATGGCTTCGTCGGCGTCGGCGTTCTTCGTATCCGCGCCGGTGTTCAGAATGATCTCGAAATCCACCTCCCTGCGGCTGTGGAACAAGTCCGCACCGAGTTGCCGAACCCTCTGAGCTGCCGCATCGTGCGCGCCGGTGTCCGGATCGGATTCGGGAGGGAACAGGTAATCCTTGAAGCCCTCTGTACTCGTGCCCGTGGTTGGGTAGCAGAAGAACAGCCGCCGGGTCGGGTGGTTCTTCGCCGCCCACATGTACGCTGCGAGCGTCTTCCCGGACCCACAACCGGCCTTCACGAAGG
>JAYUBA010000695.1:0-1681 GCA_043741075.1 Frigoriglobus sp. | reverse complement strand
GGAAAAACACCGTTCGGCGAGCCTACTTCATCGGCTCCCCGAACAGCACTTTGCGCGCCTTGTCCACTTCCTCCGGCGACCAGCGGGCGAGTTTCTCGCGGGCCAGTTCGGCGATCTGCTTCACGGCGGCGGTGCTGTGCATTACGACGAAGTGGTTGACCGGCGCGAGGACGACCGGCACCCCGAACCGCTGAAGGTCTTCGGGCCACTGGCTGCCGGTGGACACGAGGCCGTCCGTCTCGACGAGCTTCAGCTTGCACACCACGCACGCGATCTGCACGCCCTTGCCGAGCGGGTTCTTGTTCGCTTTTACTGCCTCGATACGAACTTCGGGCGCGAGCGACTGCACGAACGGGGCCTGCACTTTCGGGTAGCCGACTTTGAACGTCGCGAGTTCCACCCCCGCGAACGGGGCCGCCACCGCGACCACCTTCGTGACGCCGGCGTCCGGGTATCGTTCCGCGAACTGCCGCGCGATCACCCCGCCGGCCGAGTGGCCGATGAGGACGACTTCCTTGTAACCGGCCTTGCGGAGGCGGGCGACCGCGTCGCGCAGGCCGTGCGACTCGGCCACGTCATCGACCGGGGCCGTCTGCGCGTAAGCGAACGCGTACACGTCGGCGTCCGCCGCGAGCGCCTTCACCAGTTCGCTCTTCGGCTCCTGCCACTCGCGGCGCCACGGTTGACTCGCCTTCGACGTGCGGACCGGGTGAACGAACAGGCCGTGGATGAGTACGACGGCGCGCGTCTTGTCGGGGGGCGCCGCGGGTGCGACCCACGGCTTCTCGCTGGTGTCCGGCGCGACCTGCCACAACTCGGTGGCGGGTTCGGCACACGGCGCGGCGAGCGCGAACACGACGGCGGCTAAACTGAACGTCATACCGCTCCAGGGGTACGGGGCGAACCTGCGGACAGCACCGGTTGTACCGGATGCGCGGGCCGCGCCGCCAGTGCGGTTCCCGCGGCTTTCGTCAAGCCGGGCGCCGCGGGCGGTCGATGAATACCAGAGATTCACGCGGGAGGCAAGCGATGGGCGTTCTACCGGACTGGATGATCGAGCGGGACGTGAAGATCGTGCCGTTCGCCCCGCAGCAGCACCGGCCGGGCGTCATCTCCTACGGCGTGACCAGTTACGGCTACGACGTGCGCGTGGACCGGCACTTCAAGGTATTCACGAACGTGTGGGGCAGCACGGTCGATCCGAAGAACTTCGACCCGAAGTCGTTCGTGGATGTGACCGGCGACTTCTGCATCATCCCGCCGAACAGCTTCGCCCTCGCGGAGACGGTGGAATACCTCGAAATCCCGCGCGACATCCTGTGCGTGTGCGTCGGTAAATCGACGTACGCGCGCTGCGGGATTATCGTGAATGTCACGCCGTTAGAGCCGGAGTGGCGCGGGCGGATCACGATCGAGATCAGCAACACGACGCCGCTCCCGGCGAAGATTTACTCCGGCGAGGGCATCGCGCAAATCCTGTTCCTGAAGGGCGAAGAGGTCTGCAAGACGAGCTACGCGGACAAGAAGGGGAAGTACCAGGACCAGGCCGGGCTGACGCTCCCGTTCGTGCCCGGCACGGGCGGGTGAGCCGGTGGTTTGCTCATTCTCCGAACGAGCCGCGACCGCAAGGGAGCGGGCCAGTCACCGACTCCAAAGGTGGCTAGCCCGCTCCCTTGCGGTC
>JAYUBA010000694.1:0-5757 GCA_043741075.1 Frigoriglobus sp. | reverse complement strand
CTTCCGCTTCCGGCTCGTTGAAGACGCCGGCCACGTCAATCAAACAACTCCAGCAGCGGGGTGCCGGTGCTGAGCGGCTTCGACAGGCCGTCCTTCGTCACCCGCGACTCGTAGGGCACGTTCAGCGCGTGGAAGATCGTTGCGCTCAGGTCCTGCGGACGCACCGGCTTGTCCTTCACAACCGAACCGATCTTGTCCGTCTCGCCGTAAGTCATCCCGCCCTTCACCCCGCCGCCCGCCAGCATCGCCGAGTAGCACGCCGGCCAGTGCTGACGACCCGGCGTGCCGGTGCCGTTCTGGTTGATCCGCGGCGTCCGCCCGAACTCGCCCATCACCACCACCAGCGTGCGCTCCAACAACCCGCGGTCGGCCAGGTCGGCGTACAGCGCGGAGAGCGCGTTATCGAGCACCGGCTGGCACCAGCCCATGCCGTAGGAGCCGGTGCCGAACGCGTTGCCCATGCCCATCTCGCCGCCGTGCATGTCCCAACTCGAACTCGGCGGGCCGCCCCCGGCCTGACCCGGCGACGGGCCGGTCCACCCGTTTACGGTCACGAACCCGACGCCCGATTCCACCAGCCGCCGCGCGAGCAGCAGGTTCTGGCCGAGTGGGTTGCGGCCGTAGCGGTCGCGGGTGCGCACGTCCTCGCGGTCCATGTTGAACGCCTCGCGCGGCCCGTCCGATGTGGCCAGCTCGAACCCGCGCCGCTGCACGTCTCGCCAACTCTGCTGAGCCTGCTCGGTGTCGGTCGTCCGCCCGCGGCCCAGCGTGCCGAGCAGGCTTTGCCGGCTGTTCAGGCGATCGACGGTGTCCACGGGTAGGAGCGCGTCGGGCGGCTTGAAGCCGGCCGTCGAGGGGTTGTTCGTCGCGTCGCCGACGAACAGCGGGGCGTAGAAGTTGCCCAGGTTCCCGCCGGTGCCGATGTTCGGGGCGCAGAACACCGGGTCGCCGACGCACTTGATGAGCCACACGTAGGACGCCAGACTCTTCTGGGTGGGCCGCACCTTCGACAGAATGGAGCCGAGGTACGGGGCGTCCTGCGGGGCGTTGTGCTGGCCGGCGAGCAGGTTGTGCATCGCGTCGAAGTGGTTGCTGATGTTGCCGGGGTGCGTCATTGAGCGGACGAGCGTGTAGTGCTGCGCCATCTTCGCCAAACGCGGCTGCAGCTCGCTGATCCGCACGCCGGGCACGGTGGTCGCGGCCGGCTTGTACGGCCCGCGGATCTCGGCCGGCGCGTCGGGCTTCAAGTCCCACATGTCGAGGTGGCTCGGCCCGCCGCAGAGCAGCACGAAGATGCACGACTTCTCGGCCGCGCCGCGGGTGGTCTTCGCCGGGTCCATGCGGGCCGCGACCGTGCCGGGTACGCCCATCGTCAGCGCGGTCACGCCGCTCATTTGAAGCAGTTGGCGGCGCGAGAGCGTTTCCGAGGAGAGGGGCGTGGTCACGGGATTCCTCCGGCGGAGCGGTGGGGAGGGCAGGCGGGTGAGGTCGCGGGCAGCGGCGGGCAAGAACCATCCGCGAGCATACCCGAAATGAGGGCGATGGGGCGATTCTAAAATGTCGAATCCGCGGGTCGTGCCGGGACAGGCTGGAAGCCTGTCCTACAAGCTGGCATCGTCCCACCGCAATTTGCCCGCGTCCGGGCCGCACGGGCGGCAGAACCAGCCGTCCGCGCGCGCCGGCCTGCGGTGCCGGTCGTAGAGCGTCGTACAGCCGGCGCACGTCGCCCGCCACCGGCCGCGCGGCATCTCGATTTCCGCGCCGTAGCACGCCTCCGGCTTCGCGCCGATCGCGCGGCACTTTTTCCGCCACACCGCGTCGTGCCCGTGACCGGGGCCGACCAGCGCGTGCGCGACCTCGTGCAACAGTGTGTCGCGCACCTCGGCGTCGGTGTTCCGGTCCGCGAAGTGGATCGACAGTTCGATGCGGCCCGGCTCGCCGCGGTGCGGGTAGAAGCACACGCCCGCCCGGCGGAGGTTCGCGTTGAACCCGAACTCCCACGCGTTCAGCCCGTGCGAATCGAGCAGCGCGCGGGCCGACTCGCGGAGGCTGGCGGCACGGTCGGTCAGGCGGAACGGCACTTCGGCGCTCACGACTTCCCCCGCGGCCGGAACGAGTTAGAATGCACCACTCTACCCCACCCGCGCGAAAGGCGCTACGTCAGCTCATGCTTTGGCCGGACGTTCCCGCCGTGATCCTCGCGCCGATGGAGGGCGTCACTGACGCCCCCATGCGCGCGGTGCAGGGCGGCGGCGCGTTCACGTTCGCGGTCACCGAGTTCCTGCGGGTCAGTCAGCAGGTTCCGCCGCGGCACGTCTACCACGACCACATGCCGGAACTGCGCACCGGCGGGCGGACGCTCACCGGGCTTCCGGTGCAGCTCCAACTGCTCGGCGGCGACGCCGGGCGGATGGCCGAAGCCGCGGCCCGCGGGCACGAACTCGGCGCGGCGGCCATCGACATCAACTTCGGCTGCCCGGCCCCGACCGTGAACCGGCACGACGGCGGGGCCGCGCTGCTCCGCCACCCGAAGCGCATCCGCGAGATTGTGGCCGCGATCCGCGCCGCGGTGCCGGCCGCGGTGCCGGTGTCCGCGAAGTTGCGGCTCGGCTGGGACGGCATCGACGCCATCGACGAGAACGCCGCGATGGCCGCCGAGGGCGGGGCGGCGTGGCTGACGATCCACGGTCGCACCCGCGTCGCGGGGTACGCGCCGCCGGTGTTCTGGGCACCGATGGGTCGCGTTCGCGAGCGCCTGGGGCTTCCGGTGGTCGCCAACGGCGACATCTGGACGCTCGACGGCTTCCGCCGGTGCCGCGAAGAGACCGGCTGCGTCCACTTCATGCTCGGCCGCGGCGCGCTGGCCGACCCGCGACTCGCGCACCAAGTCGCCTCGGAACTCGGCATCGCGCCCGCACCGGACGCGGAGTTGGGGCCGTTCGACTGGTCGCCGCCCCTGCGCGCGCTCGTCGAATGGACCGCACGATTCCACGATGACGCGCGGCCGGAAAAGACGCTATGTCGGTTGAAGCAGTGGCTCAAGACGGCCGCGACGGTCGGCACCTTCGCCCGCTTCGACGCGGTGAAGCGCGCGGCGAGCGTCGAGGATCTGTTCGCCGCGCTCGAATCGGCGGTGTGAGCGCATCTCCGCGCCGGGTCCATTCAGGCAGGAACAGAAAAGCCGCCGCCGACACGGCCCCGGTGTTAACCGGAGGAAACACCGGGCACCATGCGCCCGATTCGCCCGCCACGGCGAATCGCTTTTTTCGTCAATCCCGCCCCGATCGGACCAAACGGCGCACTAGGAGGATGGAGGACATCCGTCACGTCCGCACTTGTGACCCGGACCTCGTCCCCGCGAGCCGAACGAACATGCTCATCCGCAAACCGAACCGACGCCCGGCGGCGGCGGCAGTGGAGTTCGCCGTCCTCCTGCCGTTCCTGCTGTTCGTCGGCGTGATCGCGGCCGACTGGGCGCGGCTGCTGTACTACACGATCACGGTCGAGGCGTGCGCCCGGAACGGGGCCATCTACGCGTCCGACGCGGATCAGGCGGCCAAGTCGCCGTACCCGAACGTCACCGCGGCGGCTCTGGCGGAGGCGCCGCAACTGACCGCGACCGCGACCGTGACCCCGACCGCAGCCACCGACACGACCGGCGCCCCGGCCGTCCGGGTGACCGTGGAAGTGCCGTTCCAGACGATCACCAACTTCCCCGGCGTGCCCAGCTCCCAGACGCTCTCCCGGAGCGTCCAGATGCGGATCGCCCCGCTCCTCACCAAGTGACCGGCCCACCCCGGACGGAGAGACCACAGCCATGATGCTCAGGCGAAAGAAGGCGCGACCCGGCACGGTCCTGGCCGAGGCCGCGTTCATCTACCCGGTCCTCTTCCTGCTCGTCCTCGCCATCATCCTGCTGGGCCTCAGCGTGTTCCGGTACCAGCAGGTGGCGCACATCTCGCGGGAAGCGTCCCGGTGGGCATCGGTCCACGGCGAGCAGTACGAGAAGGATCCCCTCAACAGCGACCCCAGCAAGAGGGCCGCGACCCCGCAGGACGTGTACGACAACGCGATCGCGCCGTTCGCCGCCGGGATGCAGACCGCGGGCGCCACGACGTATTCGGTCACCCAGGACACGAGCGCAAGCCCGCCCACGATCACGTACACCGGAACGAACCAGGGCGGCATCACCTATTCGATCACCTGGAACATGGACGCCAGCGGCAACCCGGACAAGAGGCCGACGCGCACGGTCCCGGTCGTCGATCCGGCCACCGGCCTGACCAAGCCGGTGGCCGTGAGCAACACCGTCACCGTCACCGTCACCTACACGTGGAACACCGGGCTGTTCGGGACGCTCCCGGTGTCCAGCACGTCCGTCAACACCATCTCCTACTGAGGCACCCATGAAACTGCGTACACCCGCCCGGCGCGGCGGCACCCGGCGCGAGGGCACGGTCGTCGCGGTCGTCGCGGTCTCCCTGGTCGCGATCCTCGCCTTCGTCGCCCTGTCGCTCGACGGCGGGATGCTGATGGACAAGCGGCGGCAGGCCCAGGGCGCCTCCGACGCGGCGGCGCTGGCGGCGGCCGGCGACCTGTACGCCAACTGGTGGATCACTTCGTCCGCGTACGGAGCCCAGTACAAGGGGCTGGACCCGGCCGGCACGGCCAAGGCGGCGGCCAAGGCGGCGGCGGCGGCGAACGGGTACGCGGACGGGGTGGGCGGCTGCACCGTGACCGTCAACATCCCGCCCCTGTCCGGCCCGTTCGCCGGCAAGGCGTGCCACACCGAGGTGATCATCAGCCACGCCCAGCCGCAGTACTTCAGCCGGCTGTTCGGCAGCACCACCGTGGCCTACGGCGCGCGGTCGGTGTCCCGCGGCCGGCGCGGCGGCATCAACGACGCGATCATCTGCCTCGACCCGACCGGCAAGGGTGCCCTGAGCGCCGGCGGCAACGCCGTGATCAAGGTGACCGGCGCGCCGATCCAGGTCAACTCGAACGACTACGCGGCCATGACTACGAGCGGTGGTAACGCAACGATGACAGCCGACCAGTTCTTGGTGAGCGGAACCCCCGGCTTCTCGGGTGTCGGATTCACCGGGCCGATCGTCTCGAACTCCCCCCCGATCCCGGACCCGCTGGCGAGCCTGCCGTACCCGGACCCGAGCACGATGGTCGTCCAGAGCCGGAACAAGACCTCGTTCTCCGGCAACCGGACCGCCACTCTGCAGCCGGGCATCTACCAGGGCGGGATCAGTATCACCGGCGGGACGGTCAACCTGGCCCCAGGGATTTACTACATGGACGGCGGCGGGTTCAGCGTGGGCGGCCAGGGGAACCTGAACGGGACCGGCGTGCTGATCTACAACGCTCCGCTATCGAATAGCGACACGATCAGCCTCGCCGGCGGCGGGGGCATCACCCTGTCCCCGATGCTGACCGGCCCGTACCAGGGGATCCTCCTGTTCCAGGACCGGACCTCGACCGCGCCGGTAAGCGTCAGCGGGAACGGCAGTGTCCCCATGACCATCACCGGCACGTTCTACGCGGCCAGCGCGACCCTGAGCGTGACCGGCAACGGGACCAGCGATACGATCGGCTCCCAGTACATCAGCTACGACTTGAAGCTCGGCGGGAACGGCACCTACTTCTGCTCGTGGAGCCCGGACCTGACCCCCGGCAAGCGCGAGATCCTACTGGTCGAGTGACGTGGCCCTTCGACTTCACTCGGGCGGCCCGGCGCGGTGCGCCGGG
>JAYUBA010000693.1:0-1685 GCA_043741075.1 Frigoriglobus sp. | reverse complement strand
GTTTGCGCCCCTTCGACACATTCGTTACGTCCGTCGCGTTCGCCCCGTCGTTTCGCGCGCCCTTCACATCCGGACACTTCCCCGTTTGACCCCGCGGCACCCGGCGCGATAATGTGGAGTGAGTTCGGGGATCAGGTTGCCTGGGTTCCGCCCTCTCCCCCAGGCCGCGTCGCCCGCCCGCCCCGTGAGGCGAACACCTCGCGCGGCGCGCCGGTGCAACACGAGGCCGCCATGTCCATCCGCCCCCCGTCCCGGGCGAACGACCGCCCCGGCCTTCTGGCCCGCGGCGGCTATTCCCCCGCCCGCCGGTTCAAAGTCGTTCTCCACAAGACCGCACACGCCGACCTCATGTTCGTCGCGCGGGTGGTCATGGAACTCACGCGGTTCGGCTCGGCCGAAGCGGAGTACCGCATGTGGGAGGCGCATCACCGCGGCCGGTCGCTCGTGCTGGTCACGCACCTGGAGCGCGCCGAACTGTTCGTCGAGCAGTTCGCCGACCGCGGCCTGCCGGCGAGCATCGAACCGGCGTAGGCGGAAGAAATGATAAGTGCTGAATGATAAATGATGAATGAAGATAAGACAGAAGCCCGCCCGGCTCTGTGCTGCCTTCATTCAGCACTTGTCATTCAGCACTTATCATTTCCCCGAATGGGACGCGGGCGCGCGACGTGCTACAGTGCCGGAATGCTGATCCTCCATTCCGAACTGCGCGACCCCGACGGGCTGGCGTTCTCGCCGGACGGGCTGGCCCTGCTCGCCACCGGCGGCAACCGCGTGCAGGTGTGGCCGCGGTGGCTCGACCAGCCCCCGCGCCGCGCCAAGACCGTTCAGGCCACGCTGGAGCGGTTCGCGTTCGGGCCCGACGCCGCCCGCGTCTACCTGTACGTTTCCGGTAACAGCCACACCCGCGTGCTGAACGTCCGGACCGGCAAGGAGAACGAGACCGCGCTCCCGTCCGGCGGCCCGTCGTGGTTCCACTTCACCCCCGAAGGCGGGTTCTTCCTCGTCAGCCACGACCGCGGGAAGTTCACCCGGTACGACATCGGCCCGGTGTCGGCGCGCGCCCGCAAGGCGTGGTCGAGCGAGCGCCTCTTCCCGCCGCCGGCTGCGGACGCGCTGATCCGGTCCCGGAACCGAACGGACACGGGGCCGGCGACCGAGGGCGACCCGACGGCACTCGGCTCGCACCGTGGCGCTCGGCCCGTTGGCGATGTAACCGCGTGAGCGACCGAGGGCGACCCGACGGCACTCGGCTCGCACTACCGGTTCGGCGCGATCGGCGGCGCGGCCGACGTGTTCGTCGCGCTGGAGTACCGGTACGGCGGGCACGAACCGCTCGACGGCCTCACCGTGCGCTCGGCGGCCACCGGCGCGCTCCTTTACCACACGCAAGTGACCGACGCCGACGGCCGCATGTTGCTCGCCGACGCCGGGCTGACGCTCGCGGTCCACCCGTCGGGGGCGTACTTCGCGTTCCCGCAGAAGAAGCGGGTCCGGCTGTGGCCGCTCGCCGACGGGGTGAAGGTACACGTTCCGCCGGAGTTGTCCGCGAAGTGCCGGGCGGTCGCGTTTCACCCGTCCGGCGCGCTGCTCGCCGCCGTCGGGGACGGTGCGACCGTGACCCTTTACGACACCGCGACGTGGGAAGTGTCCCGCACGCTCGCGTGGGAGATCGGCCCGCTGCG
>JAYUBA010000692.1:0-5774 GCA_043741075.1 Frigoriglobus sp. | reverse complement strand
CTTGAAGCCCTGGAAGGGCGAACGTCGGTAGCCAGGGTCGTGAGACCCTGGTTCCGTGCGACGCGCGCGCTTCCGGCGGGTGCCTCCATCCCCTCGACAGCGGGCCGCAGTTCCGCCCCCATCTCAGACTTCCGCCCGATGCCGAAACCCGCCCCGAAGGCGCGCGATCCGCGGCTCAACTCGCACCATTCCTTCACCGTTGTGGCCGCGCCTGAACTACGGTTGCGCCGACTCCATTGGTTCACCTGAACTGAGGGCGAACGTGGCCGGGCGCGAGACCGCGATCTGGGTGACGGGGTTCGGCTGGCTCGCCCTCGTGACGGGCGGGTTCTGGCTGTGGGAGCGGTACGACGGCACGCCGGGAACCGTCGGCGCGCGGGCCGTGGCGGCGGATGTCGCGACGACCGGCCGCTGGCGGCTCACCGTGTTCGCCCACCCGCGGTGCCCGTGTACGCGGGCCACACTCCGCGAGGCGGCGGAACTCGCGACCGCCGCGACCGACGTGTCGGTCCGCGTCCTCTTCGTGCGCCCCGCGGGCGGTCCGGACGGTTGGGAGCGCGGCGAGGCGTGGGAACTCGCGACCCGCATCCCCGGCGCGGAAGTGGCGTGCGACGCGACCGGCGCGGAGGCCCGCCGGTTCGGGGCCGAGACTTCGGGTCAGGCGGTGCTGACCGACACGACCGGGCGGGTGGTGTTCCGCGGCGGGCTGACCCAGGCCCGCGGGCGCACCGGCGCGAGCGCCGGGCGCCGCGCGGTGCTGGCGTGGGTGCGCGGCGAGAACGCGGCGCCCGAAGCGCCGGTGTTCGGGTGCCCGCTGTTCGCGCCCGGCGAGTGAGACCCGTTTCGGCCGGACGCGTCGGTGTTCGGGCTTCCGCTATTCAGAAAGGGACCGCGAGACATGGCCGAGACCGCCCCAACGAAGTCGGGAACGGACGCGCGCGTGCGGGAACTCGCCGCCGGCTACCGGGGCGCGATCCACCGGCGCACCGACCGGATGTTCGCCGGACTCCTCGTGTTCCAGTGGGTCGCGATGGTGGTACTGGCCCTGTGGGTGTCGCCACTCACCTGGGCCGGGGCCGACAGCCGCACGCACCCGCACGTCTGGGCCGCGGTCGCGCTCGGCGGCGCCATCGTCGCGCTGCCGGTGTTCCTCGCCTTCGCGCGGCCGGGCCGCGCGAACACCCGGTTCGTGATCGCCGCGGCGCAGATGCTCTCCGCCGGGTTGCTGATTCACCTGACCGGGGGGCGGATCGAGACCCACTTCCACGTGTTCGGCTCGCTCGCCTTCCTGGCCCTCTACCGCGACTGGCGGGTGCTGTTGGTCGCGTCCGCGGTGACCGCGCTCGACCACGTCGTCCGCGGGGCCGCGTGGCCCGAGTCCATGTACGGGGCGGCCGTGGGCACCGACTGGCGGTGGCTGGAGCACGCCGGCTGGGTCGTGTTCATGGACGTGTTCCTCGGGTTCGCCTGCTGGTGGGGCGAACGGGATCTGGTGCGAACGGCCGAGCGCGAGGCCGAACTCGAGGCCGCGCACGCGACCGTCGAAGAGCGCATCCGCGAGCGGACCGCCGAGCTGTGGCAGACCGAGGAGCAGTTCCGCAGCGCGTTCGACAGTGCCGCCATCGGGATGGCGATGCTCACCACCGACGGCCGGTTCACCCGCGTCAACCGGGTGCTGTGCGAGATGGTGGGGTACACCGAGGCCGAGATGCTGGCGACCGGCTTCGACCGCCTGACGCACCCGGACGACCGCGCCGCCGACGCCGAGTACGTGGCCCGGATGAACTCCGGCGAAAGCCGGACCTACCAGCGGGAGAAGCGGTACCTGCACGAGGGCGGGCAGGTGGTCTGGGTGCAGGTGAACGTGTCGCTCGTCCACGACGCGGACGGCCGCCCGCACCACGTGGTGTCCCAGATCCTCGACGTGAGCGCGCGGAAGCGGGCCGAGCAGGCGCTGCGCCAGGCGACCGCGGCGGCGGAGGCGGGGAGCAAGGCCAAGAGCGAGTTCCTGGCGAACATGAGCCACGAGATCCGCACCCCGATGAACGGCATCCTCGGGATGACCGACCTGATCCTCGAGAGCGACCTGTCCCCGGAGCAGCGCGAGTCCATCGGGCTGGTGAAGTCGTCGGCCGACGCGCTGCTCACGGTCATCAACGACATCCTCGACTTCTCCAAGATCGAGGCCGGGAAGCTGGACATCGACCCGGTCCCGTTCTCGGTCCGCGACGCGGTCGGCGACACGCTCCGGGCGCTGGCCGGGCGGGCGCACGCGAAGGGGCTGGAACTGGCCTGCGACGCCCACCCGGACGTGCCCGACATGCTCGTCGGGGACGCGAACCGGCTGCGCCAGGTGCTCACCAACCTGGTCGGGAACGCGATCAAGTTCACGGACCGCGGCGAGGTGGTGGTGCGGTGCGAGCGCGCGGACGAGCCGGGGGCCGCGGTCCGCCTCCGGTTCCGCGTCACGGACACCGGGATCGGCATCCCGGCGAACAAGCTCAAGGCCGTGTTCGAGCCGTTCACCCAGGCCGACGGGAGCACCACCCGGAAGTACGGCGGGACCGGGCTGGGGCTGACCATCTGCCAGCGCCTGGTGGAACTCATGGGCGGGCGGGTGTGGGCCGAGAGCGAGCCGGGCAAGGGGAGCACGTTCTCCTTCGAGGTGCGCGTGGAGCGGGCGCGCGGGTCCGTCGAGCGCGCGGTCGAGGCGCCGGTGGACCTCGAGGGCGTCCCGGTGCTGATCGTGGACGACAACGCGACCAACCGCCGGGTGCTGGCCGAGACGGTGCGGCACTGGGGCGCCCGGCCCACGTGTACGGCCAGCGGCCCCGAGGCGCTCGACGAGTTGCGGTGGGCGGTCGCGAACGGTGCCCCGTTCCCGCTCGTCCTGCTCGACGGGATGATGCCCGGCATGGACGGGTTCACGGTGGCCGAACGGATCGGGCGCGAGCCGGCCCTGGCCGGGGCCGCGATCCTGATGCTCACCTCGGCCGACGGCCACGGGGACGCGGCCCGGTGCCGCGACCTCGGCGTGGCCGCGTACATGATCAAGCCGGTCAAGCCCGCCGAGCTGAACCGGGCGATCGCGGCGGCGCTCCGCGCGCCCGGCGCCGACCCGGTCGGGCCGCGGTACGTGGCGAGGACCGAGCACCGGCCCGCGGACGCGCCGCCGGTGCGCCCGTTGCGCGTGCTCCTCGCCGAGGACAACGCCGTCAACCAGCGCGTCGTGGTCCGCCTGCTGGAGAAGTTCGGGCACGCCGTCACGGTCACGGGCGACGGCCGCCAGACGCTCGCGGCACTCGACGCCGCGCGCTTCGACGTGGTGCTGATGGACGTGCAGATGCCGGAGATGGACGGGTTCGAGGCGACGCGCCTGATCCGCGAGCGCGAGGCGGGGACCGGGCACCGGCAGCCGGTGGTGGCGATGACCGCGCACGCGATGAAGGGCGACCGGGAGCGGTGCCTGGCCGCGGGCATGGACGACTACGTCTCGAAGCCGGTGCAACGGGCCGAACTGCTCCGGGTTCTCGAGTGGGCGGCCGGGCTGGCGCCGGTCGCGGTGTCCGCGCCGACCCCGCCCCCGCGGGCACTGGTCCTGGCACCGGCGCTCGACCGCGCGTCCGCCGTCGAGCGCCTGGGCGGGGACGAGGGGCTGTTCGCCGAAGTGGCGTCCCTCTTCCAGACCGACTCGCGAACCCTGCTGGGCGACATCCGCCGCGCGGTCGCGTCCGGCGACGCGGCGTGCGTTCACCGCGCGGCGCACGGGCTGAAGGGCGCCGCCGGGTACGTCGGCGGGCAGCCCACCGCGGACGCCGCCGCGGCCCTCGAACGGATCGGCGCGGCCGGCGACCTCGCCGACGCCCCGCGCGCGCTCGCCGCGCTGACCCAGGAAGTCGAACGGCTCACGACCGCCCTCGCCGAGTTCGCCCCAGTGACCGCGTGACCCGATCGACACTACGGAGGCCCGCCCCGATGGAGACCGAAGACCCCACGATCCTCGTCGTCGATGACTCGGCGGTGTGCCGGCTCATCGCCCGGCGCCTGCTGGAGGCGCACGGCGAGTGGCGGGTCGCGCAGGCGGCGGACGGGGCGGAGGCGCTCGACGCCATCGCCCGGTGCGCCCCGGCGCTCGTCCTGACCGACCTCCAGATGCCGAACGTGGACGGACTGGCCCTCGTCGAGCAGGTCCGGGAGCGGTTCCCGCGGGTGCCGGTGGTCCTGATGACCGGCCAGGGGAGCGAGGACATCGCCATCGCCGCCCTGCGGGCCGGCGCGGCCAGCTACGTGCCGAAGCGGAACCTGGCGACCGACCTGATCCCGGCCGTCGAGCAGGTGCTCGCCGCGTCGCAGTCGGACGACCGCCGCACCCGCGTGCTCGGTGCCCTGAGCGAGCGCGTGTCGCGGTACGTGCTGGAGAACGACCCCGCGCTCGTCAGCCCGCTCGTTCAGGTGTTGAGGGAGGAGCTGACGGCGTTCGGGCTGTGCGACGCGACCGGCGCGACGCGGGCCGGCATCGCGCTCGAGGAGGCGCTCCTGAACGCCGTGTACCACGGCAACCTGGGCGTCAGCTCGGCCCTCAAGTTGAGCGGCGACGGCGCGTTCGAGCGGGCCGCCGCGGCGCGGCGCCTGGAGGCCCCGTACCGCGACCGGCGGGTGAGCGTGACGGCCGAACTCACCCCGACCGGGGCGACGTTCGTGGTGGCGGACGAGGGGCCGGGGTTCGACGTGTCGGCCCTGCCCGACCCGACCGACCCGGCGAACCTGGAGCTGCCGAGCGGGCGCGGCGTCCTGTTCATGCGCACGTTCATGGACGACGTGCGGTACAACCCGACCGGGAACCGCGTCACCCTCGTGAAGAAGCGGGAGCCGCACGGCGCGGACGCCCTCGCCGCGGCCGTCTGACCGCCGCGGCCGAGCACGAACCCCTGAACGAGCGAGAACTCTGTATGTCCGACGCACCGAACCCGCCTGTCACCAACCCGCCGGCGGGCCGCGACCACGTGTGCCGGACCGGCATCTCGGGCACCATCCCGAACCCGGCGCGGCGGGCCGCGGTCGCCCCCGCGCGCGTCCTCATCGCCGAGGACGACGCCGTTTCGCGCACCGTGTTGGAGCGCACCCTGCGCGGGTGGGGGCACGACGTGGTCGTCACCAAAGACGGTACGGCGGCGTGGAACGGGCTGCTCGCGGACGACGCGCCGCGACTGGCGATCCTCGACTGGATGATGCCGGGACTGGAGGGGCCGGAGGTGTGCCGGCGGGTGCGGGCGCTGGCCCGGCCGATCCCGACGTACCTCATCCTGCTGACCGCGCGCGGCCAGACGGACGACGTGGTGACCGGCCTGGACAGCGGGGCCGACGACTACGTAACGAAGCCGTTCGACCGGCAGGAGCTGCGCTCCCGGCTCCGGGTCGGCGAGCGGGTGCTCGCGCTCCAGCAGGGGCTGGCCGACCGCGTGCAGGAGTTGGAAACCGCGCTGGGGCAGGTGAAGGAGTTGAGCGGGCTGCTGCCCATCTGCTGCTACTGCAAGGCCGTGCGGGACGACCGGAACTACTGGCACCGGGTGGAGACGTACATCACCGCGCACTCGGCGGCGCGGTTCAGCCACGGCATCTGCCCCGGTTGCTGGAAGGACGTGGTCGAACCGGAGATGGCCGCCTACGGGGGCTGAGTGCGGTGCGCCGCGGGACGTGTGAATCCACGCGGCCGGGGCCAGGGATTCGCCTACGGCTTTTGTGGTGCGGGCGTCTCGCCTGCTCTTCGCTATTGC
>JAYUBA010000691.1:0-1689 GCA_043741075.1 Frigoriglobus sp. | reverse complement strand
GGGGGTAGAGTCGCACCACTCGTATAATTCTCCCCCCACCCGGCGGCGAGGCGCCGCCGACCTCCCCCTCAAGGGGGGAGGTCAAGACCAAAGCAGGGCGGCGGTTACCTTCCAGTAAGGCTCGCCTACTCTACCGCCCGCTCGGCAGCGCCTTCGGCTCGCCCAGCGCGCCGAACTTCCGCAGGAACACCATAAACTGCTCCAGCAGGCTCGACGGGTTGCCGCTCTGGCCCTCGATCGTCACCGCGTCGCGGGTCACGCTCACGCGGCCGGCGAACCCCGCCAGCGCCACCACCGCCGCGCCCGAGTCGCTCGCCACCGTCACCTTCACGCCCTCCGGCGGCGCGTCCTCGATGCGGTCCACGAAGTCGGCCACGTCCACCGCCGTCGCGAACTCGAACACCAGCTTGTTGAACGTCGTGCCGAACACGTCGCGGAAGCCCTCCGACCGCACGAACTCCGGCCCCGACAGCCGGCTCACCTCGCGCCGCCAGATGACCTCCGACGGGTCGTCCGGGTTCACGCTCACCGTCACCGTGTACTCGAAGTCCGGCGTGCGGATGAACCCCAGCCCGTCCCGCTCCGCCGACACGTCCAGGTCTTTCCGCTTGTAGCCGAACGCCTCGCGCACCATGTCGAAGGTGTTGTCCAAGTCGGCCTTGATGTCCGGCCCGGCGACGCGGTTCACGTACTTGCGCGCCCACTCGTTGGCGCGGTCCGGGATCGGGTTCGACTTGCGGTAGCCGCCCAGGTTCTTCACGTCGCTCAGGCTCTCGGCGCGGAACACCACGCGCTTCATGCGGGTCGGGTCGAGCAGGTCGCCGCCGGACCCGATCAGCTTCCCCAACTCCGCGACGACGGCCGCGGCGTGCGCCTCGCCGAACAACTCCGGCGTCTGCTCCTGCGGTGCCTCGTAAGCGCGGCGGAGGGTGCGCGGCACCGCGTCGGCGAGGAACGCGTGCAGCGCCGCGGCGCTAAGCGTGCCGTCCTTGCCCACGCCGGACCGCGCCTTCCCGGTCAGCGCTTCGATCAGGTGCATGCGCCAGATGCCGTGTTTCAGTTGGGCCGACTCGAACGACCGCTCGCCGTTGCCGCACGCGACCAGCCCGACGCACTTGGGCGACGCGGTCAGCAGGGCCGCGAGTTCGGTCTCGTCGATGCCCGGCAGCACGGCCTTGTTCTCCGCGAGCGCGAGCGGGTCGAGGTCGAGCAGAACCGTAATCTCCTTCGCCTTCACCTTGCCGACCGCGGCGAGCAGGTCGGCGACCGGCAGCGCGGTCTCGGTCGGGTCGGGTACGATGGTATCGGCGCACGCGATGTACCCGCGGTTCTTCACGCGGAACCCGCGCGACACGACCAGCACCAGAAGCGACTCCGCGTCGCCCGCGACCTTCGGCAGACGCTTGAGCGTGGCTTCGATCACCGCTTTTGTGGTGCGGTGCGCGGCGAGCAGCGTGCAGCGCTCCGGGGCGTAGCCGACGGCCGGCATCGCGCGCATTAGCTCGGCGCAGTCGGCCGCGGCATAAGGTACGATCGGCCCGGCCTCGAAGAACGTTTCCACCGCGATCACGAGTGCGGCACGGTCGGCCACGGATTGCCCCTTTCGGCGAACGAGTGAATAGAGTGAGATTGTACCCGACGCGGCGACGCGGGTTCAAAGTCGGGTGGGTGAAAGAATCGAAGACCCAC
>JAYUBA010000690.1:0-1694 GCA_043741075.1 Frigoriglobus sp. | reverse complement strand
GCCGGGCGCGAAGATCAAAGAGTTACGCCTCGCGGGCGAAGCCGCCGGGAATCCGATCATCGAAGAGGTCGAGGACCCGATCGTCGCCTACACCGGGGACACCGCCCCGGCCGGGCTGGACAACACGCCCGCGTTCTTCAAAGCGAAGATCCTCATCACGGAAATGAGTTTCATCCGGGAGAGCCACCGCCGGGAGAAGATCCACAAGTTCGGGCACATGCACCTGGACGACTTCATCGAGCGGGCCGACCGATTCGAGAACGAGCGGATCGTCGTGGCGCACTTCAGCACGCGGTATCATCCGAACGAGATCCGCAGGACGCTCGACAAGAAGTTGCCCGCCGCACTCCGGAAGAAGATGCACCTGTGGGGGTGCGAAGACGGGTGCTGAGCCAGAACCGCGGGCACGCCGACGGAGGATCGCCATGATCGCGGCAATCGTTTTCGGCCCCTCGGCGCTCGCCGCGGTGGACGGCACCCCCGGCACCTGGGCGGACCTGTTCCCATCGCGCGAACCGGCGGTGAAGCGGACGTGAGTTACTCCCTTACCACCATCTGGTACGAGCGGCAGCGGTTCCTGCCGGCGATCCTCGCGGTCGCGTTCAGCGCCGTGCTGGTCGCCGTGCAGGCCGGCCTCGTGCTCGGCCTGCTCTCGATGATGTCGCTGCCGGTGGACCGCGCGACCGCGGACGTGTGGGTCGGCTACCCCGGCGTGCGGAGCGTCGATCTCGGCCGCCCGATCCCGGACCGGTGGGTGTCGCGGGTGGCGGCGCAGCCGGAGGTGGAGCGGGCCGAAACCGCCGTGCTCGGCTTCGCCCAATGGACCCGCGTCGAGAGCGGGTCCGCGACGGCGACCACCGAAATCGTCAGCGTCGTCGGCACGCGCCTCGACCCGCACTCGCTCGCCGCGGTGGAACAGGTCCGCACCAACCCGGACTTGCTCGCGAAGTTGGCCGAACCGCGGGCCATCGCGGTGGACGAAACCGAACTCGGCCGGCTGGGCATCCGCGGGATCGGCGACACGGCCGAGATCGTGGGCGTCCGCGTCCGCGTCGTCGCGCTGGTGACGGGGTGTCGGAGCCTCGGCGGGCCGTACGTGTTCTGCTCGCTCGACACCGCCCGCGCCGTGTTGCACTACCAGCCGGGCGAAGCGACGTATCTCGTCGCGAAGTGTGCGAACCCGGCCGACGCGTGGAAGGTGGCCCGCCGAATGGAGGGTTACCCGCAACTAACCGCGTTCACTGCCGACGAGTTCTCCGCGCGCTCGCGCCTGCACTGGCTGACGACCACGAAGGCCGGGATCGCGATCGGGTTCACAGCGCTGCTCGGTCTGCTGGTCGGCGCGGTGGTGACGAGCCAGACGCTCTACGCCGCGACCGCCGCGAGCCGGCGCGAGTACGCCACGCTCCGCGCGATGGGCATCCCCAAGTGGCGCCTGAAGTTGTCGGTTCTGGAGCACTCGTTCTGGGTGGGGCTGTTCGGCATCGTGCTGGCCGCGCCGATCGCGTTCGCGCTGGCGGAACTGGCCGACACGATGGGAACGAACGTGCGGCTGCACCCGGTCGTTCTCGGTGCCGCCGCGGTGGTAACGATGAGCATGGCGCTCGGTTCCGGCTTGGCCGCGCTGCGGTCGTTCGGACAGGTGGACCCGGCGCACAACATCCGGTGACGGGCGTTGTTTCGGGTGGCCGGGG
>JAYUBA010000689.1:0-5797 GCA_043741075.1 Frigoriglobus sp. | reverse complement strand
GCTCTTGGCGATGCAGGCGGGACGCCCGCACCACAACTCGAACGGAGACACTACCGTCTGGTGCCGTCCCTTGTGTCACGAAGCCATAAGCGATACTGTTGGGGGTGACAGTATCGGTTCGGCCCGCGGGTCGGGTTCGGCGTGTGCGCCCGACGGTCCGGGGGCGAGCGAGGTCGTCCCGCGGATCCGACCACGAGAGAAGTACCGACAAGTAGGTACGCCCATGCCGGCCGACCCCACCCCGTCCGACCACCCAGTGCCGGGGGAACTGACATCGTCACTCCCCGAGACGCTGCGCTCCCCGGACCCCACAAGCCCGTACCCCTTCCTGGCGGCACCACAGGCGCCCGACGAACTCGGTCAACTGGGTTCGTACCGCGTGTTGCAACTCCTGGGCGCGGGCGGCATGGGCCTGGTCTTCGCGGCCGAAGACCGCCAGTTGAAGCGCCGCGTCGCCCTCAAGGTGATGAAGCCCCACCTCGCCGCCGACGCCGACGCGCGCCACCGCTTCCTCCGCGAGGCCCAGGCCGCAGCCGCCGTCGAACACGATCACGTCGTCGCCATTTATCAGGTCGGCGAGGACCGCGGGGTGCCGTTCCTGGCCATGCCGCTTCTGCAAGGGGAGGCGCTGGAGGCGCGCCTCCGGCGCGAGGGGCGGCTGCCGGTCCCGGAGGTCTTGCGGATCGGCCGAGAAATCGCCGACGGGCTGGCCGCCGCCCACGACCGGGGGCTCATTCACCGCGACATCAAACCGGCCAACCTCTGGTTGGAGGCGGGCAAGCAGCGCGTCAAGATTCTCGACTTCGGGTTGGCCCGGGCCGTCGCCGATCGGACCCACCTGACCCAGCCCGGGACCGTCGTCGGCTCGCCGCAGTACATGTCGCCGGAACAGGCCCGCGGGGAGCGGGGCGACCCGCGGAGCGACCTGTTCAGCCTGGGCTGCGTGCTGTACCGGTTGTGTACCGGGGAGCCGCCGTTCAAAGGCGGCGACGTGTTGAGCGTCCTCTCGGCGCTGGCCCTTCACCAACCGGACCCGCCCACGGCTTCGGCACCCGGCACGCCACACGACCTGTCCGACCTGGTGATGCGCCTCCTGGCGAAAGACCCGTCCGCGCGCCCGGCTTCGGCCCGGTCGGTGGCGGAAGAGGTGCGCGGGATGGAGCGCGAGCGGGGCGACGCGCCGGCGCCGTACCCGTCCCCGCTCCCCTTTCCCCGGCCCGCGCCCGGCGCGGCGGTCGAGGCGGGCACCCCGTCCCAGCGGGTCATCGACTCGCTCGCGGTCCTGCCGCTGGCCAACGCGGGCGGCGACCCGGACACCGAGTACCTCAGTGAGGGCATCTCCGAAAGCCTCATCACCATCCTCTCGCAACTCCCCCGACTGCGTGTCCTGGCGCGCAGCATCGTGTTCCACTACAAGGGGCCGGCGACGGACGCGCGGGAGATCGGGCGCGCCCTCGGGGTGCGGGCCGTCCTCACGGGCCGGCTGCTCCAGCGCGGCGGCCGGTTGATTATCAAGGTGGAACTGGTGGACGCGGGGGACGGCGCCCAGCTCTGGGGCGGCCACTTCGACCGCGGGTTCGCGGACATCCTGACCCTCGAGGGAACGCTCTCCCGGGAGATCGCGGAGGCCCTGCGGTTCCGGCTGACCGGGGAAGACCGGCGGCGCCTGGCCAAACGGCCCACCGAGAACGCCGAAGCGTACCGGCTGTATCTCCAGGGCCGCTACCACTGGAACAAGCGGAGCGAGGACGGGCTTCGGAAGAGCATCAAACTGTTCGAGGGGGCGATCGACCTGGACCCGACTTACGCCCCGGCTTACGCGGGCATTGCGGACGCCTACCTCAACCTGGGCGGTTGGGGCCGCCTCCCGTTCCGTGAGGCATACCCCCGCGCCAAGGCCGCGGCGACACAGGCCCTGGAAATCGACGAGAGCCTGGCGGAGGCGCACGTCTCCCTGGCGATGGTTCTGAAGGAGTTCGATTGGGACTGGCCGGGTGCGTGTCGCGAGTACGAACGCGCCCTGGAACTGAATCCGAACTACGCCGTCGCGCACCAGTGGTTCGGCGAGTATTTGGCGGCCATCGGGCGCCACCAGGAAGCCATCGCCGCGTTCCAGCGGGCGATCGAACTGGACCCGCTCTCGCTCATCATGCACGCCACGCTGGCCCGGCACGGCTATTACTTCGCCCGCGAGTACGACCGGGCGATCGCGCAGTTCCACAAAACGTTGGACATGGACGAGCACTTTTGGGTGGCGCGGTTCTGGCTGGGATGGACGTACGCGGCCACCGGCCGACTCCCGGAGGCGATTGCCGAACTTCAAACGGCCCGCCGCCTCGACGACAACCTGGAGATCGTCGCCGCACTCGGCTACGCGTACGGACGCGCCGGCCGGCGGGCGGAAGCCCAACAGGCGCTCGACGAACTCCGGCACGTATCCCGAACGCGGTACGTTTCGCCGATGCTGGGTGCGCTGATCGCCATCGGCACGGGGGAAACCGATCAGGCGCTCGACTGTCTCGAACAGGGCTACGCGGACCGCGCGCAGATGATGACCGAACTCAGAGCCGAGCCCGCGTTCGACCCGCTCCGCGCGAACCCGCGATTCGTCGCGCTGGTGCGGCGTGTCGGGTTGGAAGCCGCCGAACCAACCGCGGCGCCCGAGCGGGCCGGCGGGTGAGTCTGGGACGCGTCGGTTTAATCCTCACTCCCCGCCTTCGAGCGCGTCCAGCCACACGCGGGCCGCGGCGTCGCTCGGCATCCGCCAGTCGCCGCGCGGGGACACGCTCACCGAACCCACCTTCGGGCCGTCCGGCAGGCACGAGCGCTTGAACTGGTTCGCGAAGAACCGGTGCAGGAACACCCGCAGCCAGCGGCGGATGTCGGCCGGCGTGTACTCGCCGTGGAACGTCGCGTGCCCGGCCAGGAACAGGATCTTGTCCGGGGCCGCGCCGAACCGCAGGAAGTGGTACAGGAAGAAGTCCACCAGTTCGTACGGGCCGACCGTCGATTCGGTCGCCTGCGTTCCCCCGCCGGCTGCGTCGGTCGGCAGTAGCTCTGGCGAAATCTCCGTGTTCACCACGTCCAAAAGCGTGCGGCGGGTGTCGCCGTCGAACTCGTTCTCCGCCGCCCACCTCACCAGGAACTTCACCAGCGTCTTCGGGATGCTCACGTTCGGGTTGTACATGCTCATGTGGTCGGCGTTGTAGGTACACCACCCGAGCGCCAGCTCGGACAGGTCGCCGGTGCCGATCGTGAACCCGCTGTTCATCAGGAGCGCGGTGCGAACGCGGGCCTGCACGTTCTCGAACGTCAGGTCGCTGCGGTTGTCCGGGGCCAGCCGCCGCAACTTGTCGGCGAGCGAATCGGCCGTTTCGCCGTCGAGCCGGATGCCGAACGGGGCGTGCCCGATCGCCTTCATTTGCTCCAGGCACAGCGCGCGAATGTCGATCTCGCGGAGTGCCACGTTCAGCGCGCGGGCCAGCGCGTGGGCGTTGCCTTTCGTGCGGCCGGTGGTGCCGAAGCCCGGCATGGTGAGCGCCTTCACCCGGTCGCGCGGCACGCCCAGCGCGTCGAGCGTCTTGCACAGCACCAGCAGCGCGAGCGTCGAATCGAGGCCGCCGCTCACGCCGATCGACACCGCCGGGCTTCCGACGTGCGACAGCCGCCGACCGAGCGCCGCCACCTGCGTCTGGAAGATGTCGCGGCAGCGGTCGTCGCGGGTCGCGGGGTCCGACGGCACGAACGGATGCGCGTCCACCGCCCGTACCAATTTCGGCTCGCGCGGGGCGAATTCCAGATCGAAGGAGAGCGTGCGGTACTTGCTCATGCCCAGGTCGGCGACGCGGTGGGCGTCGTGGAACGTGTTCGTCTGGATGCGGTCGTGCAGCAGGCGGTCGAGGTCGATGTCGGTGACGAGCAACTGCTGCCCGTGGCGGAACCGCTCGCTCTCGGCCAGTACCACGCCGTTCTCGGCGACGAGGCAGTGCCCGCCGAACACGATGTCGGTGGTCGATTCGCCGTCCCCGCAGCACGCGTACACGTACCCGGCGATGCACCGGCCCGACTGCGAACTCACCAACTGCCGCCGGTAGCCGGCCTTGCCGATCACCTCGTTGCTGGCCGACAGGTTCGCGAACACGGTCGCGCCCATGATCGCTTGCAGCGAACTCGGCGGCACCGGCATCCACAGGTCTTCGCAGATTTCGACGCCGAGCGTGAACCCGCTCATCGTGCGGCAGTCGAACAGCAGGTTGGTGCCGAACGGCACGCTCTGGCCGGCGCACGACGCGGCCGAGAAGTTCGCGTTGTCGGCCGGGCAGAAGTACCGGGCGTCGTAGAACTCCTTGTAGTTCGGCAGGTACGTCTTGGGGACGATGCCGAGCACCTTACCCGCGTGGATCACCGCGGCGCAGTTGAACAGTTGCCCTTCGACGGCCAGCGGCAGCCCGACGACGGCGACGCCGCGGAACACATTCGCGCCCTGCGTCACGACCTTTTCGAGCGCGGCCTCGGCGGCCCGCTGGAGCGGTTGGAGGTGGAACAGGTCGTGGCAGGTATAGCCGGTCAGCCCGCACTCCGGGAAGACGAGCAGGTTGACGCCTTGGCCTTCGGCGCGGGCCATGAGGGCGAGCGTGCGGTCGGCGTTGAACGGGCAGTCGGCGACCCGCAGTTCCGGGCAGGCCGCCGCGACGCGGAGGAAGCCGTGTGTGTTCATGGCGACGTTATATCACCTCGACGGCGATGCCGGTGAACCGCTTCAGATCCTTGTCATTGGTGAGAAACACGTCGCACCTCGCCTCGACCGCGGCGGCGATGTGGATCGAATCGGCCGTCTCGAATCGGTACGTCGCCCGGATTGTGGTTGCCAAGTCGAAAACGGCGGACGAAAGATCGACGACCTGCACGGTCGCAAAAAAGGCGTCGAACTGCGCGAGTCGCGGCGGGTCGTTGTGCATGAGCGGGTGGACGCGGCACTCCAACCGCGTCAAGTCGCTGACAGCCAAAGTCGCGCCTGGGGCGTTGATGTGAGCTTCGACGAGTGGCAGGTACGGCAGAACCTGCTCGACGAGGTAAATGGTGACGGTCGAATCCATGTAGATGAGCATGTCAGTCGTCCCATCCTTCCCGCACTTCCCGGATGCGGGCCTCGACTTCCTCGGCCGATGGCGGCACGAAACCGCGGGCCTTCTGCTCAGCCCAGATCCGATGCAGAACTTGCCGAAAGTTAGGCTTCTCAGCCGGTGCCGGCGTCGTCTCGACCACGACGCGCACCTTTCCCACGGACAGCGGCAGCGGTTCGTCGAGCTGCACCGTCGTCGCACTCGTCAGCGTGCCGGTTACTACATACGCATTCGTCATGGCATTTCCTCCACCGCTATCTTACCAAGCCGCTCCTTCGCTTCCGCGACTTCCGCGTTCCGCATCGCGTTGAAGCGTCTCAGGTGGTCCGCGATCAGTGGCGACGGTTCCCAACGCGCGTAGCGGTTCCACGTGCGCTCCGCGCGGGCGGCCTGCGCGCGGTAGTCCTCCGCATAGATCACGCGGCCCTGTTCCACCAGCTTCACGAACAGCGGGTCGCCGTCAATGCTCTCGTTCTTGTCCGCGACGATGAGGGCGTCGCCGCGGCCGTACACTCGAAGGTAACCGGGGATCGTTTCCTTGCCAGGTGAGTTGGAGAACTTCACGTTCGGCCGGTCCTCGGTCGCGGTCCGCTTGAACGCGGCGCTCACCGTGTCGCGGTGGACCAGCTTCCACCAGTACCCGCCGGCACCGGGGAACAGCATCGTCGGCTCGG
>JAYUBA010000688.1:0-5798 GCA_043741075.1 Frigoriglobus sp. | reverse complement strand
CACCCGCTTCGCTGCGCGAATCGACCTCCCCCTCAAGGGGGGAGGTCAAAGCCAAAGAGCCGATGTCACGCGCGCCTTCAGCCGCGCGGGTCGTGGACGAAGCCGGTGACCGTGACCGGTTCCGGGGACTCCAACTCGCTCCCCGGTAGCAGTTCCGTCATCGCCCGCACGACCTCTTCGCGGATGCCGATGAACGCGGCCCCGACGGTCGGGTCGAACTGCCGGCCGAGTTGCCGCTCCACTTCGGCGAACGCCCACGACGGCGGCTTGCCCTTCTTATTCTCGTGGTACGGGCGGTTCGAGGTCATCGCGTCGAACGCGTCGGCCACGGCGACGATGCGCGCCAGGAGCGGGGTCTGCTCGCCGCGGAGCCGGTCCGGGTAGCCGGTGCCGTCCCACCGCTCGTGGTGGTTCCGCACGATCGGGATGATCGGCTCCATCTCCGGCACCGACGAGAGGATTTCCGCGCCCTTGGTGGTGTGCGTCTGCATGACCGCGTACTCCTCCGGGGTCAGCCGGCCGGGCTTGCGGAGGATGGCGTCGTCGATGCCGATCTTGCCGATGTCGTGGAGCGGGCCGCCGATCTTGACGAGTTCGAGCTGGTCGTCGGTCAGCCCCAGCTTCTCGCCGAGCATGGACGCGTACCGGGTGACGCGCTGGGTGTGGTTGCCGGTGTAGCCGTCGCGGAGTTCGACCGCCTGCGCGAGCACGTTGACCGTCTTGAGGAACTGGTCCTTCTGGCGGCGGAGCAGCTGCGCGCTCTCGATGGCGGCGGACACGTGCGCGGCCAGCGCGTCGGCCAGGTGCAGGTCGTCCTCGGTGAACGGGTTCTGCCAGAAGCACCGGTCCAGGTGCAGCACGCCGAGCCGCTTGCGCGGGGTGCGGAGCAGCACGCACATGACGCTCGCCATCGCGCCGTCGGTGATGCTCTGCGTCACCTTCGTCTCGTCGTCGGCGGTGAGGGTGCTGTAGAGGAGCGAGACGCCGCTGGCGAAGCACCGGGTGGTGAGCTTCTTGGAGTAGTGGAACCGGCCCGGCGGCTCGCCCTGCCCGACGGCCAGCGCCCGCAGCCGCATCTTCGGCTCCGGGCCGTCGCTCTCGGCCAGGACGATGGCCCCGCGCTGCGCCTCCAGCACGCTGACGGCGTCGTTCAGCACCGCGTCGAGGAGTTGGTCCTCGCCCGTCATGTTCACGAAGTGGTGCCCGGCGCGGAGGAGGGCGAACAGTTGCTCGCCGGCGCGGGGCATGTGGTTGCGGTCGAACGCGAGCCGGCGGATGCCCTCGTCGAAGGTGGACACCGCCGCCGCGACGACGTGCTGGTTCGACGGCGGGCCGTCCGGGGTGGCCTCGGTCAACTCGACGATCACCGCGACCTTGCCGAACTGCACGATGTCGCGGGCCTTCAGCGGCTGCTCGCCCGGCCCGATGCGGACGCCGTTCACGTAGGTGCCGTTGGTGCTCTCCAGGTCGCGCACGTGCCAGCCGTCGTCGCCGTGGCGCACCTCGGCGTGCCGGCGGCTGACGGAGCTGTCGTCGAGAACGATTTCGAGCGACCCGAGGCGGCCGGCGCGGAGGATCGACTCCGCCTCCCAGACCTGCCCTTTGATGTCGCCGCTGATGCCGCGCAGCCGTAGCGGACGTTTCACGACCCGACTCCTCGACCCGCTGAATCGCGTGATTGTGCGGCCAAATACGATTGGATTAAATGTACCACGCGCGACGGCGCTGTGCCGCCGCGAACTCTCCCGATCGTAGCTTTTCTTTTTAGCACAGATTTCGCCCCGCTCTGAAACGGCGCACTCCGAGTGCAAAAAGATGGTTCGACGGGGCAAGATGGGCGGATTCAACCGGCCAGAAATCAGAGGACAGAGGGCCAGCCGCAGATAACGCAGAAGAACGCAGATCAGACAGCAGAAAAAGTGAGTCTTGAATTCCTCGCGCCTTCTCTTCGGATTTTATCTGCGTTCTTCTGCGTTATCTGCGGCTGGCCCTCTGTCCTCTGTTTCCTATGGTCGGGTGCCGGGTCCGCCGAGGACGGCGTCGGCGCGGTTGGCCCCGGCGGCCACGTCGCCGTACACGTTGCGGTAGATGTGGTCGCCGCGCGGGCCGACGTTCGGGGACCGCGTGAGGCGCACGTTCCCGCCGACGAACAGCACGTTCATGCACCCGCCGTGCGGCGACACGGGACCGGCCCCGGGCGCCGCGCCCGCGGCGGGCAGGTCGGCGGAGATCGGCATCAGGTCGCTCTCGTCGGACGGGGCGGTCGTGGCCGTGGGCCGGCGCAGGCCGACGAGTTCGTCGTTCGGGCCGCGGAACCCGAGGGTGTAGGTGTAGGCGGGGCACTCGGCCGCCGCGGGGCAACCGGGCTTGTACCCGGCCGGCAGGTAGCCGAGTTCGCCGAGCGAGGCGGCGAACGCGTCGGCCGTCGGGAGCGCGGGCGCGCCGATCTGCGGGTACCGGCCCTGTGGGTCGGTGTCGGCGTAGCCGGCCAGTCCGCCGTGCAGGGTGCGGAGGCTGTTCTGGCACGCGAACACGCGGTTCTGCTGGCGCGCCTTGGCGACGCCCGACAGGACGAGGCCGATGCCGACGAAGGCGATGCACGCGGCGACGAGCAGGTCGGCGCGGAACCGCCCCCCGCCGCGGTACTCCGGGCCGTCGGTCGGCGGCGGGGCCGGGCGCGGTCCGGTCGCGTGCCGCGGCACCTTCGCGCGGGTGCCGGAGTCGAAGTCGAGTTCGACCGGTTCGGCGGCGAACTCGCGGAGGAACGCCGCGACGGCGGACGGTTCCGGCACGCGCGGTTCGTGCTCGACGACGTGTCGGGCGACGGCCGCGACGGCCCGCAGGGCCAGCCCCGGACGCGGTTCGGGCGGGTCCTCGCGCTCGGCCTCCGCGACGGCCAGCACCGGGGCGGCGGCGGCGCGGAGTTGCTCCAGGCGGGCGGCGGCGGCCGGGTCCGCCTTCACGCGCGCGGCCACCGCGGCCCGGTCGTCCGGGTCGAGCAGGTCGAACACGTAGCCGATCAGGTCTTCGTCCGACATGGTGGAATGCGCTCCGCTGTGCGTCGCGGGTTCTGTTGAGCCTATCTGCTGACTTTAATTGTGGTGCGGGCGTCCCGCCTGCTCTTGGCTTGTGCAGGCCAGAGGCCCGCACCACAAGAAAGCCGAACCACGCTATGCGAGTGGTATCTGGATTCCCGACTCCTGATCCCTGTTCCCCGACTCCTGGCTCGCCGTCCACTCCTGCGTGAGCCGGGCCAGCGCGGCGTGCAACCGCGACTTCACCGTGCCGACCGGGATGTCCAGCGCCGCGGCCACGTCGCGGTACTTCAGCCCCTGAAAGTACGCCAGAATGACCACCTGCCGCAAGAGGTCCGGGAGGCGGTCCACCGCGGCGCGGACCAGTTCCCGCTGTTCGGCGCGGTCGGCGGCGTCCGGCGGGCCGTCGCCGGGCGCGGGGAGCAACTCGAACAGCGGGCGCGGTTGGCCGTCCTCGTCGGGCGTGGTGACCGCGTCGGCCCGCTGGTCGGCCCGGCGGTTGCGGCGCCGGAGCGCGTCGATGGCCTGGTTGGTGGCGATCGCGTACAGCCACGGGCGCGCCGGCCGACCGGGTTCGTACTGCTGAATCTTCAGGAACACCTGCACGAACGTGTTCTGGAACACGTCGTCGGCGAGGTCGTCGTCGCCGACGTACCGGCGGAGGTAGCCGAACAGTTCCCGCTCGTACCGGCGGACCAGCGTCCCGAACACGTCCCGCTCGCCGGCGCGGAGCCGGCCGAGCAGTTGTTCGTCGGTCTCCGGCGGTTGGCGGGTGGGTTCCTGCACGTCCCTGTCACCTGTACGCGTCGGGGCGGCCGGGCGTTCGCGCGGCGGAACGAATCGAGAGGGTAAGTGAGAAGTGTACCACATTGGGAGAGTAGAAGGCAGTGTCCAGGCGAACCCGGAGCGTGAGCGACGGGGTGGACCGCGGCGCGGCCGGATGCGCCGCGGTCCACCCCGTCGCTCACGCTCCGGGTTCGCCTGGACACTATTTCCGCCGCTGCTCCAGCCCGAACACGTTCCGCAGGCCGATGTACAGCAACATGCTCATCGAGCGAACGGCTTCCGTGCGGTTCACCTTGCTCGCGCCGGCGCGGCGGTTCTCGAACAGGATCGGGTACTCGCCCAGCTTCGCCCCGGCCTTGTGGCACCGGAACAGCACTTCCTGCTGGAACGAGTAGCCGCGGGACCGGACGCGGTTCAGTTCCGCGTCGCGCAGCTTGCTCACGCGGTAGCACCGGAACGCGCCGCTGGCGTCCTTCACCGGCATCCGGAACAGGAACCGCACCATCATGTTCACGGTCTGGCTGATGACCCGGCGCGGGAGCGGCCAGTTCTCCGTGCCCCCGCCGCGCACGTACCGCGAGCCGATCATCACGTCGTACTTGCTCATGCCCGCGAGGATGCCCGGCACGTACCGCGGCGGGTGGCTGAAGTCCGCGTCCATGTTCAACAGGTAGTCGTAGTCCTGCGCCATCGCGAACTTCATCGCGGCGAGCGTGGCGGTGCCCAGACCCATCTTACCGGGGCGGTGCAGGACGTGGATGCGCGGGTCCGTCTCGGCGAGGTCGGAGGCGATGCGGCCGGTGCCGTCGGGGGAGTTGTCGTCGATGACGAGCACGTCGGCGTGCGGCACCACCTTGTGAACGTCCGCGATCAGCGCCACGAGGTTCCCGGCCTCGTTGTAGGTGGCGAACGAGACGAGAAGCCGCGGTTCGCCGGTCCGCGGGGGGGCCGCGCCCGCGCTTGGAACGGGTTCGTCGTCCGGGGTCGGTGCGGGGGAAGCGGTCACGAGCAGCTCGAGAGTGGCGTGCGGCACGGCGGTCACCTGCCTGTGGTTGGCGACACCGAATCCGGTCGGACCCTCTGGTAAGGTGCCGGCCGGGTACGCTATTTTCTAGGATACTGATCCCGTCACGGCAGCTTTTATGCCCGGCGCGGCCGGGATTTCGCCGCCACCGACCCGGAACGACCCGACCCGCACCCGTAGAGAACGAGGACCGTCCATGGCGAGCGTCGCCGAAATCCCCTGCCCCAACTGCGAGAAGACGCTGAAGGTGCCGGACACGGTGTTCGGGAGGAAGATCAAGTGCAAGTACTGCGGTCACCCGTTCGTCGTGGACGACCCGGACGCGGACGAGAAGCCCAAGAAGCCGGCGGCCAAGCCGTCCAAGCCCGGCGGCGCGACCGCGAAGCCCAAGAAGGAGGAGCCGGAGCCAGTACCGAAGCCGGACGCGGGGCCGGTGCCGTACAAGTTCGAGGACGACGACGAGGACGCGATGGGCGCGAAGCCGAACCCGCTGGGCGTGATCTCGGAGGCCGATGTCCCGCGGTGCCCGTTCTGCGCCGTGGAACTCGACCCGCCGGACGCGAAGGTGTGCCTCGCGTGCGGGTTCAACAACCTCACCCGCGTCCGGGCCGAGACCAAGAAGGTGTGGGCGCCGGACTCGAACGACTGGATCAACCACCTGGGACCGGGCGTCGGCGCGCTGGTCATCTGCATCGCCCTGATCGTGCTGGACATCGTGGTCATGTTGAACATGCGCGAGTGGCTGACCGGCACGTTTCTGGAGAAGGAGCAGTTGGGCGCGGACGGGCAGAAGGCGTTCTTCGTGCGGCCGAGCGCGTTCGTCACGCTCATCTGGGCGGCCACGGTGATGCCGATCATCGGCACCGGCCGGTTCGCCATCAAGCGCCTGTTCATCGACAACAAGCCGTCGGAGAAGCTCAAAAAGTAGTGGGCAGTGGATAGTGGGCAGTGGG
>JAYUBA010000687.1:0-5805 GCA_043741075.1 Frigoriglobus sp. | reverse complement strand
TTTGGAAACGGACCCAAACTCGAATTACCCGTGTTTTCGGCCCCTTCCCAGAGGCGGTTCAGCCAACAGATCAAGGAACCCGCGCTGTAGTGCTAGGGAAGGGGGCCGGGGGGTTAGGTTCATCACCGCCCTCGCACTCACCGTCGCTCTCGCCGGCACGGTACTCGCCGTGCCCGACGCCCCGGCGCGCGCCCCCGCGCCGCGGGTCGCGGTGCCGAAGTTCGTCGCCCCGAAGTTCAACAACGCGTTCGACGTGCTGGTGTTCACCACCCAGCGCCCGGTGCGGGTCCGCGTCACCACCCTGAACGAGGGCAAGACGATGGACGAGCTGTGGCGCACCCGGCTCAAAACGGCGTTCGACTACTGCGACCGCGACCGCGACGGCTTCCTGAACGCCAAGGAAGTCGGGTACGTGTTCTCCGACCAGGGCATGTCCCAGCTCCTCGCCAACGGCTTCTACAACCCCGGCGTGCCCAGCGGGCTGACGCTCGTGCGCATGGACAAGGACGGCGACGGCAAGGTGTCGTTCGAGGAGTTCGTCGCGTACTACAACCTGACCGCGGCGCAGGTGCTCCGCGCGCAGCCGGTGCAGCCGGACGCCACCAACGGCGCCGCCGTCACCGAGGCGCTGTTCAAACTGCTCGACGCGAACGGCGACGGCAAACTCACGAAGGACGAGGTGAGGGCCGTCGAGAAGCTGCTCGCCACCCGCGACGCGGACGAGGACGAGTGCCTGAGTATGCAGGAACTCGTCCCCAACCTGTTCGACCCGAACGTCGGGCGCCGGCTGGGCCAGGTCGTCCAGCCGCCCAACGGGATGTACCCGGTCGCGGTCGGGGCGCAGGCGGTGGCCGTGTACGAGTCGGGCCGCATCCCCGGAACGGTCACGCAGCAGGTCATCAAGAGGTACGACAAGAACGGCGACTTCGAGCTGACGCAGGCCGAGTGCGGGTTCGACGACGCCACGTTCAAGGCGCTCGACACGGACGGCAGCGGGACGCTCGACGGCGAGGAGTTGGACGCGTGGCCCACCGGCGCGCCGGACCTGGACCTGACGCTCTCGCTCGCGGCGAAGGCGACGGACTGCGTCGCCAAGCTGGCCGACGAGAAGTCGGCCGCGGCCCGCGGGTTTAAGATCAAACAGTTCGAGAGCGGGCGGCTGGTGCTGCACGTGGGCCGGCAGCCGATCGACTTCTGGGCGTTCGCGCCCGTGACGCAGTCGGGCCAACAGGCGCTCAAGCAGCAGTACGGCTACCTGTTCACGCAGGCGGCCGGCGGGAAGGACCACATCGTGGAGAAGGACCTCAACGGCCCGAACGCGGTGCAGTTCCAGTTCGTCCGCGTGATGTTCGACGCGGCCGACCGCGACGGCGACGGCAAGATGACGAAGGCCGAGTTCGACGCGTACTTCGACCTCCAGGACGGTTTCCGCAACCTGAGTCTGAGCCTGACGCCGGCGGTGCAGACGCCGTCGCTGTTCCAACTGCTCGACGCGAACCGCGACGGGCGGCTGAGCGTCCGCGAGCTGCGCACCGCGTGGGACCGGCTGATCGTGCTGGAGGAGCCGGGGGCCGAGATCGTCACGCGGAACGTCATCCAGCCGTCGGTGAACGTGCGGCTGTCGCGCACCTTCGACCGGTACTACATCAACCAGCAGGTGCAACCGGGGGTCTTTCAGAACCCGAACCAGGTGCCGGTGCCGCAGAAGGGGCCGGTGTGGTTCCGCAAGATGGACCGCAACGGGGACGGCGACGTGTCCCGCGGGGAGTTCATCGGCACGCGGGCCGAGTTCGAGGCGATCGACGCCGACGGCGACGGCCTCATCAGCCTGGATGAGGCCGAAGCGTGGGACAAGAAGATGCGCGCGCCGGAGGCGGTGAAGGAGCCGCGCGACCCGTCGAAACCAGATCGGAAGTAGGGGATAAGGTAGATGACGAGCGGCGGGCAGAGGTGCCCGCCGTTTTTCTTTCAACTGGGGTCGTCGCGTCCTCACTGGAGTCGCCGGCTGGCCCGCTCCCTGTCGGTCGCGGCTCGATCAGGTACGCGACGCGCGAGGAGTGCGCCCCGCACGTCTCGCACGTCACCCGACGCGCACGACCCGCTTCCCGGTCGTCGCGAGGTGCCATTCGACCGTTTCCCGCAGCCCGTTCTCGAAGGTCACCACCGGGTCGTAACCGAGGTCCGCGCGCGTGCGGCGGATGTCCGCCTTCGAGAACTTCACGTCGCCGGCGCGGGTCGGGGCGAATGTCGGCGCGAGGTCCGTGCCGAGGACGCGGTTGAGCGCCGCGACCAGTTCCAGCAGCGTCACGCTCCGCCCGGTGCCGACGTTGTACACGTTCCCGCTCGCGTCCGGGGCGTCGGCCGCGCGGGTGAGCGCCTGCACCGCGTTCGCCACGAAGGTGAAGTCGCGGCCCTGGAGGCCGTCGCCGTGGATCGCCGGCGCGCGCCCGGCGGCCATCGCCGCGGTGAACAGCGCGATCACGCCGCTGTACGGGCTGTCGGACCGCTGCCGCGGGCCGAAGATGTTGAAGAACCGCAGCCGCACGGTCTCCAGGCCGTAGGTGTGCGCGAACGCCTGCATGTACAGTTCGCCCGCGAGCTTGGCCGCCGCGTACGGCGACTTCGCCACGACCGGCAGGTCTTCCGCCTGCCCGCCCGCTGAGGAGTGACCACCGTAGGCGCTGGAACTGGCCGCGTACACCACGCGCCGGACCCCCGACTTGCGGGCCGCGTCGAGGAGGTGGAGCGTGCCGGTGGCGCACGCCGCGTGCGTGACCGCCGGGGCTTCCACGCTCCGCGCCACCGACGCGAGCGCGCCCAAGTGGTACACCACGCCGGCCCCCTGCACCGCCCGCGCGACGGCGGTCGGGTCCGTCAGGCTGCCGTCGATGACTTCGACGTTTGCGAACCGCGAAACGTTGGAGCGCAGGCCGGTGCTGAAGTCGTCCAGCACGCGGACCGGGCCCCCGCGGCGGACCAGTTCTTCGACCAGGTGCGAGCCGATGAACCCGGCGCCGCCGGTGACCAGGGAGAGTTCGTCCATGAGAGGGTCTGTGTGAGGAAAGTAGTCCGCCGCTCCACGGCGGTCTTCGATCGTTAGCCACGAACGCTAAACATGAAGACCGCCGTGGAGCGCGGCAGACCACTTTAGCCGCTCGCGCTCCCATCCGTCTATGCCGGCTGGAGCGTCAAAACGGCGAGTTCCGGGCGGACGCCGAACCGGAACCGCCAGCCGAAGCCGACGCCGGTGTTCACGTACAGGTGACCGGCGTCGAGCGGGTACAGCCCCGCGGCCCAGCGGCGGGCCTTCTTCGCCAGAAGCAGCCGGCCGAGGCCCGGCCAGTTGATCTGCCCGCCGTGGGTGTGACCGCTCAACACCACGTCCGCGCGGTAGGCACCGAGTTGCTCCGCCGTCTGCGGGTTGTGGGCCAGCAGCACGCGCGGCGTGTCCGCGCACACGCCGCCGAGCGCCGCGGCCGGGTCCGATTCGCCGCTCCACAGGTCATCGACGCCGGCGACGAGCAACCCGGCGCCGTCGCGCTCCACGCGCACCGCCCGGTTCCGGAGAACGCACACGCCCTCGTCGCCGAGCGCGTCCGCGACGCGCCGGTGCAACTCCGGGTGCCGGCGGGTGCCGCGGGCGGTGTGAACCGAGAAGTCGTGGTTGCCGAGCACCGCGAACACGCCCAGCGGTGCCTTGAGGTGGCGGAACAGTTTCGCCGCGGTCCCGACGTGCGCCGGACCGCGGTCGATGTAGTCGCCGGTGAGCGCGATCAGGTCGGGCTTCTCGGCCGCGGCGCGCCCGATCGCGTCTTCGAGGTAGCCGGTCGGGATGTGCGGGCCGCAGTGGAAGTCGCTGAGTTGGGCGATGCGGACGCCCGCGAGCGCGGCCGGCAGGCCGCGGACGGGCAGTGTGAGCCGGTTCACCGCGAGCCACGTCGGCTCGACGTGATACGCGTACCCGAGGCGCGCCCAGTTGTGGCCGACGAACTGCGTCATGCGCCCGACCAGCGACCGGGCCGGGGTCGGCCGGGTGGCGGTTGTGGAAAGGGCAAGGCTCGCGTCGGCAGGGTGCATACGGGAATCGGCCTCGCGGGGCGACGGTGCGCAATCGCGTGCATGCTCAGAGGGCCGGCGGGGCGCGGCGGATTCAGCCCCCCGAAGGATTGCGCGGGACGGGCCGAACCCGTTCCGCGCAGTTGCGCTCGTATCGGAACCTTACTCCTTCGGCCCGGTGCCCGGATTCGGACCCTTCTTCGGCGGCTGGGGCTTCTCGTCGCCGTCCGCGTCGTCCTCGTCCTCTTCGTCGTCCTCATCGTCGTCGTCCGCGTCGTCCTCGTCGAACTCGTCGTCGTCCAGGTCGTCGTCGAATTCGTCGTCGAACTCGTCGTCGTCCAGATCGTCGTCGTCGAGGTCGTCGTCGAGGTCGTCGTCCTCATCGTCGTCGTCATCGTCGTCTTCGTCTTCGAATTCGTCCTCGTCCTCGTCGGCCGCGAGAATGGGGATGAGCGGGCCGGCGGGCCGGGGGAACGAGTCCTCGGTCGCGTCGAAGCCCGGCGGCGTGAACAGGGCGCATGCGGGCATGCGGACAATCCTCGTATACGTGTAACGGCCGGCCGACCGAATGGCCCCACTGCTATCGGCGTGCGCCGGCCCGGACTCCAATTTCGAACCCGGTCGCGGGCGGGCGTCGTGCCCCGCGGCCGGTGTCGGTAGTCGGCCGGTCGAGCGGCGGCGGACGGCTCGGGTTCGCCGCGGGCCGCTCGGCTTTCCCCGAACCGCGTTCGGGGTGTCAGGTGCGGTCAAAGGTAGGCGCTTCTTAGGAATCCCTTCCCGGCGTGTCAAGCACTCGTTTCGGAATTCCCAGCGCCCGCAAAATGCTGCGAATTCTTGCCTTGCGACACGGCCGCCGACACTTCTTACAATTATTTTTGCCCCGGTCGGCAGAAGCAGGAGCGCGTATGCCCGCAGAACCCGCGACCGAAGAACCGGCGACCCGACCGGACTGGGCGCTGGTCCTCAACGGCCGGTTGCCCGACGGCGGCCCGCGGTACGCCGAGACCCCGGCCGATCCCACGGCACCGGACGCGCCGTTCGTGGCCGAGCCGTGGAACACGGTCACCGCCAGCTTCTTCATCTGGATCGCGCTCGCGTGGCTGTGGCGGCTCCGCGGGCGGTACCGCGACTACCCGTTCATGGTCGCGTGTATGCCGATCCTGCTCGCCGGCGGGATCGGCGGGACGCTCTTTCATGGCACCCGCACCGCTCGACTCTACTTCCTGCTCGATGTCATCCCGATCTCGCTGCTGGGCCTGGCCGGGGCGGTGTTCATGGCGTTCCGGTACTTCGGCCGCGCGCGCATGTGGATGCTCGTCCTCCTGGTGGTCTTCTACGCCGCGATGAACCGCCTCTTCTTCTCGATGCTCGGCCCGATGAACCGGCAACTCAGCATCAACCTGTCGTACGCGTCGCTCGCGCTGGTGGTACTCGCGCCGATCGTGCTGGTGCTGTGGCGGTCGCGGTTCCGGCACGGCGGGTGGGTGGCCGCGGGCGTGGTCAGCTTCGCGCTCGCGTGGTTCTTCCGCCTCGTGGACCAGTACAGCGCCGACTCCCTCGCGATGGGCAGTCACTGGCTGTGGCACACGTTCGGCGCGACCAGCACCGCGATGATGGTGCAGTACTTCTACAAGGTCGAAGGGGAGCGGACGGAAAAGATCGAAGAGAAGCCGCACGATGAACGCAGAGAAGACACGATCCGGACAGAAGAGTGATTCGCCACAGAAGCCTTCTGTGGCGAATCTCTTC
>JAYUBA010000686.1:0-1697 GCA_043741075.1 Frigoriglobus sp. | reverse complement strand
CGCGGCCCGGCACCGGACGCGGCGGACGAGGCGTTCGTGCCCCCGGACCTCGCGGCCGGACGCCCGGTCGTGTTCCGGTCGGCGGGCGACGCGTCGGGCCGGTTGCTGGTGACCTCTCCTTGACCGATGTTCGCGGACAGCCGTGTCGCGCGCCGCTCGCGCCGTTCGATTCGAACCTGGGAGCCGACGATGCCGGAATACCTCGCGCCGGGCGTGTACGTCGAAGAGACCTCGTTCCGGTCGAAGTCGATCGAGGGCGTGAGCACCACGACGACCGGGTTCGTCGGCCCCGCGCGCTACGGCCCGACGAACGGCGACCCGGTGCTGGTGACGAGTCTCGGCGAGTTCGCCCAGACGTTCGGGGACGGTCAACCGCTGGAGTTCACCGCGGGGGTGAAGACGACCAACTACCTGTGGCACGCGGCGCGGGCGTTCTTCGAGGAGGGCGGCAAGCGGTTGTACGTTGCGCGGGTGTTCACCCCGGTCAGTGCGACGGACGGCGGGCAGGCGAAGAAACAACTCCCGGCGGACCCGGCCTCGAAGGTGGTGCAGGTGCAGGCCCGATACCCCGGCTCCGGGAGCGCACTGACCGTTCAGTTCTCGCTGGAAATGGGGCAGAACGCGTTCAGCCTCGTCGGAACGACGAACGTGTTCAGCACCGCGATCCAGGATCGCGACGTGGTCTGGATCGCGCCGGCCGCCGCGACATCTCCGCCTCCGCCTCCTCCTCCGCCCCCTCCGCCGGGTACGCCTCCTCCTCCTCCGCCGGCTCCGCCGACCAACGGGAAGTTCGCGATCGCCTCGCGCGACGCGACGACCGGTGCCGTGACATTCGCCCCGGCCCTGAGCGGCGTTCCGACGGACGTCCGCATCGTGCGCGTCTCGGTCTCCACCGGACTGCCGGGCGGGAGGGCGACGCAGTTCTCCGGCCTCCCGCTCGACCCCGGTCACCAGTCCGGGGGGAAACGGGATTCCCTGTTCGCGGTGTTCAGCCCGAACGCGGACGACGGGACGATTCCCGTCGTGATCCAACAGGCCCCGCCGGTCTCGACGCCCGGCTCTCCGCCGCCCCCGCCGCCCCCGGTCCCCGACGGGATCGGCGTCCTCAAGGCGCTGTTCGCCACCGGCGTGACCGGGCTGCCCGCGAACGACGGCACCACCCCGCTCCCCGCGCGGGGGGGGAACGTTCTGGGCACCGCGACCTTCACCCTCGAAGGCGGAAACGACGGCGCGCTGCCCGACCTCGCCGCGTACACGGGCATCGACGGCAACGACCCCGGCACGCAGATGAGCGGCCTCAAGGCGCTCGAAACGGCCGAGGACATCTCCATCGTCGCCGCGCCGGGGCACACGGCCAAGGTGTACGCCGACTCCAACGCCGCGCTCCCGGAAGCGATCACCCGGCTACTAATTTCGCACGCGGAGCGCATGCGGTACCGGATCGCGGTCCTCGACGGCCCCGAAGGGGCGAAGCTCACGGACATCCGCAAGTACCGCGCGAAGCTCGATTCCACCTACGCCGCCCTCTACTACCCGTGGGTCACGATCCTGGACCCGATCACGCGCGTGACCATCGACCTGCCGCCGAGCGGGTTCGTGTCCGGCATCTACGCCCGCAACGACTCGAACTTCGCGGTGTACAAGGCACCCGCCAACGAGCCGGTGCGGCTCGCGCTCGGGTTCGCCGAGACGGTGAA
>JAYUBA010000685.1:0-5813 GCA_043741075.1 Frigoriglobus sp. | reverse complement strand
GTGGTCCGTGGTCCGTGGTCAGTCAGAACGAATCACGTCAGTTCGGGAGGCAGAGAAACGATAGGAACTTCATGGTTTGGCTGACCACTGTTCACTGTCCACTGACCACTGCTCAGATCGTCCGGACGCACGCGACCAACTCGGCGTGCGTGAGTTTGCGGTCGGCCGGGAACAGCACGAACCCGGCCGGGGTCTCGGCGCAGTCCACGATCACCTGCCGGTCGTTCGGCACCGCGAACCCGTCGTGACACGCGATGTGCCCGCTCACCAGCAGGTCGCACCCCATCTTCCGCAGGAAGCTGCCGGCCGCGTCGGCGCTCGTGTCGCGGCCCCACAACAGGCTGTGCAGCGACCCGCCCGGTTGCAGGTCTTCGTCCGCGTAGGTGTCGCGCTCCAGCCGCGCCGGGTCGAACAGCGGGAGGAACCGCGCGGCCGGGAGGCTGTGGCAGATCAGCACCCCGTTGGGCGCGCGGATCACCGCCGGGAGCGCCCGGAACAGCTCCAGGTACGCCGCGTACACCTTCGGGCCGGACGCGGGGCCGTACGCCTCGGTCACGCCCTCGAGGAACAGGGCGTTCTGGTTCTCGTCCGCCTTGAGCACCGGCCGGTTCGTCCACTGCGCCAGTTCGTGGTTCCCCGGCACCATGTGAACCTGCCGCGGGTACTGGCACTTCAGCGCCGCGAACAGATCGACCAGTTGGTGCGACTTGTCCCCGCCGTGGGGGTAGCGGAACTTCCCGTGGATCACTTCTTGCAGGACGAAGTGCCGGGCCGGGTGGTTGGCGAGGTCGGCGTGCGTGAGCAGCGCCTGGAAGTGCGGGACGTGGCCGTGCAGGTCGCCGGCGACGAGCACGTCGGTGCAGTCCTCCAGGGCGACCGTGTGGCCGCGCCGGCCGGGCGTGGCGCGGACCAGCGCCACCGCCTGCCGGAGGTGCGTGAGCATTCGATCCGGGGCGGGCAACGAACGGTCCTCGAAGGGCGTGACTCCCGGATTATATCACCGGAACCGGCCGGAAGCAGTCCGGGTCGTGCGAGTAACGCGGCGCAACATCGCGCCAGCGCCGCAACGGGCGGCGGTAGCACTTGGGGGCGACGCGTGATAGCATCGGCGGGGGGTCGGGCGTTCGTTCACGCTATGAGGGGTGCAGCCATGTCGCGATTGCTGCTGGGCGGGGTCGCGGCGTCGCTCATCCTGAGTTCACCCGCCGCGAGCCGGGGCGGCGACGACAACAAACTCGCCGCACTCGTCAAGAAACTCGGCGGGATGGTCACCCGCCGCGAGAACGCCGGTGGTCAGCCTGTCGTCAAGGTGAGCCTGCACCTCACCCGTGCGACGGACGCGGACGTGAAAGAACTCGCCGCGCTCGACGGCTTCACCGCGCTCGACCTGGACTCGACGCAGGTGACGGACGCGGGAGTGAAGGAGCTGGCACACCTCAAACAGCTCACCGCGCTCGACCTCAGCAATACGAAAGTGACGGACGCGGGGTGAAGGCAGTGGCACCGCTCACCAACCTCACCGTACTTTCCCTCGCCCACACCAAACTGACGGATGTGGGGCTGAAGGAGCTCGCGGGCTTCACGCGCCTCACCGCGCTCAACCTGCACGGCACCCCGGTGACGGACACGGGCCTGAAGGAACTCGCGCCACTCAAGAGCCTCACCGCGCTCAACTTGACCGGCACGGCGGTGACGGACGCGGGGTTGAAGCAGCTTGCCGGGCTCACGAACCTCACCGCCCTCTTTCTGAGCAACACGAAGGTGACGGACGCGGGGTTGAAGGAACTGGCCGCCCTCAAGAACCTCACTTCACTCGCACTGATCGGGACGGGCGTGACAGGTGCGGGCGTGAAGGAACTCCAGAAGGCGTTGCCGAAGTGCGAGATAACGGAGTAACGCGGCGCAACATCGCGGCAGTTGGGCTTGTCCAGTGGCCCGGCGTTCGGAGAATATCTCCGCCACGGAGTTTTCCCGTTCGTTCCGCTCGCCGGACGTTGCATGAGTTCCGCACCGAACCCGCGCCGCCGCCCGCCCGCCACGTCGCTCGGCCTGTACCCGATGGAGCTGTCCCGCAACCTGAAGGTGGACAGCGTGTCCCGCCTGGACCCGTCGCCGCCGCGCGCCGTCGATGTGGACGGGACCGCGGCCGACGCGGTCGAGGAGATGCGGAACGGGAACGTCGGGTGCCTGCTCGTCACCGAACTCGGCCGCGTGGTCGGCATCTTCACCGAGCGGGACCTGCTCACGCGCGTGCTGGCCCCCGGTAAGCCGCTCGACACGCCGATCCGGGCGTGCATGACCGCCGACCCGGTCACGGTGGCACCGAAGGATTCCGTGCGCACCGCGGTGAGGCGGATGCAGAAGGGCGGGTACCGGCACCTGCCGGTGGTCGATGAAGCCGGTCGCCCGGTCGGCGTGCTGTCGGCCCGCCGCGTCGTTCACTACGTCGTCGAGCACTTCCCGGCGCTGGTGTTCAACCTGCCGCCCGAACCCGACCGTTACCCGGAAACGCCCGAAGGGCCGTGAAAGAAAGGCGGGCGGCGCGCACGAACATTCTGTCGTTTTCTTTCCAGCGAACGTTGTAGTCTGAAGTCGGGCGCGTTACCCTCTCTCCAGTACATCTTCTCGGAGGAACCGACATGTTTGCTTAACTGGTCCGTGCGTTCCGCGGGAACAACTCTGGCACAACACCCCGTCACGCGCCCCGCGCCCGATTCGGGTCCGGGTTCGAGCAACTCGAAGATCGCTCGGTGCCGGCGATCATCTCCTTCAACGTCAACGTCCCCGATGACACCCCGTTCGTGCTATTCGGCCTGAACCCGGTGACCCAACAGCAAGCTCCCCTGGACGCGAACAACAACACGTCGCTCCGGGCGGTGATCGAGTACGCGAACGCGAACCCGGAGACCGGCAACTGGAACCTGAATCACTACGAGGCGAACCTCGGCGGGATCGCGAGCCAGACGATCACGCTCGACCCCGCCCTCGGCACGCTCGAACTGGAGTCGAACTTCAAGACCGGTGCCACCGTGACCCTCACCGTCCCGATGGGCCAACAGACCATCGTGCAAGACCCGTGATACCGAATCGCGTGGATTCGTAACTGTAGCCGGGGTCTGTGACCCCGGACCGGCCTCACAGAGGCCGGCTACAGAAGATACGGATCAACACGATTCGGTATGACACGTCGGGGCGAGTAACTTCTGCGCGGGGGAACACATGTCGCGGTTCGCTTTCATTGCGGGCGGTCTGGCGGTGATAGTGGGGGCGGGCAGCTTGGCCGCTGTCCCGGTTCCGCAGGAGCCACCCGCAAAGGCTCTCGTTGCCAAGCTGAGCGACCCGTCGGAGAAGGTACGCGCCGAGGCCGTCGTCGCGCTGAAGAACCGCGTCGATGCGCTGCCGTGGCTGCGGCGCGCGGTGCGCTCGACGGACGAGGACACGGCCAAGCGCGCCGCCGCCCTCCTCGCACCGCACGAGGCGAAGCGGCAGGAGGCGGTCGCCCGGGCCATCGACGCGTGCGTCCGCGACGGCCGCATCGACCTGCTGACGGAGTGGCACCAGTACTGGCAGCCCGAAAAAGAAGACGACCTCTGGCCGGTCGGCCCGCGCGCGACGAAGGCCGGACTGGACCTGTACGCCAAGTCGTGCCCGAAGGAGGCGTGGGAACGGTTTGAGAAGAGACTGGCTCTCCAGGCCAGCCTAAAAACCAGTTCTCACAACGGCCCCTGCCCGGAGCGATTCGAGGCGGTCAAGTGCGTCTGGCTGATCCGGACGGATCGACTGGACCGGATGACCCGCGAGCCGGGTGTCGTCCGGTTCGCCTCGGTCGGCGGCCCGGTCCGACTGTCGGGGGCAGAGGGGCGATATCTGGTCCTCGGGCCGGTCGAGGGGTCGCTCGATTACGCGTTCGTCGCCTGCGACGGTGGGATCGGTGATCGGAACGGCGTCCTCCGGGCGAGGGACAGCGTGGTCGTGTGCCGCGGCAACGTCACCGGCGGGATGGTCAGCAACTCGGTGTTATTGGTGGACGGCGACATCGACCTAACGCGGTCGGATGACGGCATCCGCAACAGCCTGATCCGTGCCACCGGCGAGGTCCGGCTGCCGAAGGGTCGGAACCCGGTGAACTGCATGATCGAGGCGCACGCGAAGGACGCGACGGCGCCGTACAAGTTCTTCGCGCTGTCCGACGTGGGGTTGTCGGTGGTTGACGTCGAGGGAGGATTACTCGTCACCGCCGTGAAGGCCGACACGCCCTTCGGCAACTGCGGGCTGGCGAAGGGCGACCTCATCCGCGCCATCGACGACGCCCCCGCCGGACACTCCGAGGCGTTCCGCAAGGCGGTCCGCCGGGCGCTCGTCCGGCAGGGCGACTGCCTCCTCACCGTCACCCGCGGCGACAAGACCCACGACCTGCCCGTCTTCTTCCCACCCCCCAAGTAACTTCGCAGTTGATTCTCCCGCTCGTTGACGCGCGTCGTTCGCCACCTGGGCGAACCGCGAGTGTCAACGAGCGGGTGTTTTGCTCGCTTCTCGCAATTCGGTCAAATTCCCCACCGCGCCGACGTATTCCCTGGATCGGTGACAAAGACGCCCCGCGTCGGCCAACTCCTGTCCCCGTTTTCGCCCGGCGCGCGTAAGATGAAATCAATCGCACCGGGACACCCCACGATCCCTCTCCCTCGTCCACGTTCGAGGACCTGGATTTCATGAGTTCCGAACAAGGCTCTCCCACCGCGTCGCAGCCGGGCACCGCCGCCACCAGCGGCACCGCCAACGGCCACCCGAACGGCCACCCGCGCAAGCACGAGGTGCGCGAGTCGGTCACCATCCGGTTCGCCGGCGACTCCGGCGACGGGATGCAGTTGGCCGGCACCCGGTTCACCGACACGTCGGCCCTCATGGGCAACGACATCGCCACGTTCCCGGACTTCCCGGCCGAGATCCGCGCGCCGGCCGGCACCCTCGCCGGCGTGTCCGGGTTCCAGGTCCACTTCTCCAGCACCGACATCCACACCCCCGGCGACGACCTCGACACGCTCGTCGTGATGAACGCCGCCGCGCTCAAAACGAACATCAACGACCTTCAGCCCGGCGGCATCCTCGTCGTCAACACCAACGGGTTCGAGACGAGCGACCTGAAGAAGGCCGCGTACAAGACCAACCCGCTCGACGACGGCTCGCTCAAGGGCTACCGCGTCATCCGCGTGTCGGTCGCGAAACTCACCATCGAGGCGGTCAAGGAGTGCGGCCTGACGCCCCGCGAGCAGGACCGGTGCAAGAACTTCTTCGCGCTCGGCCTGGTGTACTGGATGTACGAGCGCCCGCTCGAGGCCACGCTGCGGTGGATCAAGGACAAGTTCGGCAAGAAGCCCGAAACGCGGCCGGTGATGGAGGCCAACACCCGCGCCCTGAAGGCCGGCTACAACTACGGCGAGACGGTCGAAATCCTGCCGGTGCAGTACCAGGTGGCGAAGGCGCAGATCGCGCCGGGCACCTACCGCAAGATCACCGGCAACGAAGCGGCCGTACTCGGCTTCGTCGCGGCGGCCCAACTCGCGAAGAAGACCCTCGTGTACGCCAGTTACCCGATCACGCCCGCCAGCCCGATTCTCGAAGGACTCGCCGAAATGCGGCGGTTCGGCGTGAAGACCTTCCAGGCGGAAGACGAGATCGCGGCGACCGGCGTCGCGATGGGGGCCAGCTACGGCGGCGCGATCGGCATCACCGGCACCAGCGGCCCCGGCGTGTGCCTCAAGAGCGAAGCCATCAACCTCGCGGTAATGACGGAACTGCCGCTCGTCATCGTGGAC
>JAYUBA010000684.1:0-1701 GCA_043741075.1 Frigoriglobus sp. | reverse complement strand
GGCGGCGAAGCGCCGCCACCCTCTCCCGCAAGGGGAGAGGGCCAAGAAATTACTCCTTCCCCAACACCAAGTCGAGCGCCCAGCACCCGCGGACGTGCGTCGCGGTGGTGTCGCGGAGGTGGTTGAGGATGTCGGCGCTATCGCAGCCGGCGTCTTGAAGCGCGTCCGCGAGGATCGGCATACGGTCGAACGCCTTCTCGTCGTAGATGCCGTTGGCGAGCAGCATCACGTCCGACGTGCGCCACGCCGGATCGACCGCCACCGGTCGGAACGGGTTCCCGAAGATGTCGATCGCCAGATCGAGGATCTGCCGGTTGATCGTGGCGAGTCGTTCGTCCCGCGCGTCCCGGTCGTGGGCGGCGAATGCGGACGACACTGCCGAGATCACCTGCCTGGGGCTCGTTAGCTTGCGGTGCAGACCGCCGGCTCCGTTCGCCGCGAGGTGTGCGGTCTCGGTGTCGTTGTCTGCCGAGAAACAGAAAATCTCGGCACCGATGCTGAACTGCTGTCGGCTACGAAGCATATCGGCCCACGCTGTTTCGTCGTCCGCGAATCGCTCGGACGCTTCAGCCAGCGGCCCGAATCGCTCCCAGTTCAGGCAGAATGAGACCAACCGGAAGCACGCGGTGCAGAAGAGTCGGCGCTTCCGGCGGCTGCGACAGTTCTCGTGATAGATGAGGGTGTACGGCTCAGGAGCCGCCCGCCACTCTTGCTCGGTCATGGCTCGTTCCTCCGCTCACTTGCTCGGCTTGATGACCTGCTCCGCGAAGCGTTCCATCTCCTCCAATTGCGGGCTGCACTGGAGCAGGAGAAGGTCCACGCCAGCGGCCTCGAACGCCTTCACGCGGTCGAGCACCTGTTGCGGGGTGCCGATCAGCCCGGCCCGCAGCCCGCGGTTCGACACGGAGTAGTCTTCCAGCGACACCCGCTGTTCCAACTGCGTGCCGGCCAGCCACTGCTGGTAGTTGTTGTACCCGGCCGCGGACTGCTTCACGTCCGTGATGCGGGTCAGTTCCGCCTTCGCCTCGGATTCCGTGTTCCGCACGATGCTGTAACCCGCGACGCCGTAGATCATCGGCCCCAGCCCGAACCCGTCGCGGCGGCGGCGCATGTCCGCGATCTTCTCCGCCACGCGCTCCGGCGGGTCGCCATGCATCACATATGCGTCGCACGTACGCGCGATCAGGTTCTTCGCCGTCTCGGACTCGCCGCCCGCGTAGATCACCGGCCGCGGGCGCGTCGCGGGTTTCGGCTGGAGCACGTTGTCGGCCACCTTGTAGAACTTGCCCTCGAAGCTGAAGTGATCCTGCTTCCACACGCCATCGACCACCGCGAGCCACTCCGCGGTGCGGGCGTAGCGGTCGTCGTGCTGCTCGAAGTGGACCCCGTACTTGGTGGCCTCGTCCTTCCACCAGCTCGACACGACGTTGAGCGACAACCGCCCGCCGCCGCCGATGTGGTCGATGTTCGCGGCCTGTTTCGCGAACAGCGCCGGGTTGTGGAACGTCGGCCGCACCGCAACCATCAGTTCCAGCTTCGACGTGACCGCCATGAGGGCCGCCGCCGTGCTCCACGCGTCGAGGGAAGGGGCTTCCTCGCCCTTGATGTCGTTGAGATTCAGCTCCGCGACGAGCGAGAGATCGAACCCGATTTGCTCGGATCGAATGGCGAGCCGCTTGTTGTACTCCCAAGTGGGAGTCA
>JAYUBA010000683.1:0-5822 GCA_043741075.1 Frigoriglobus sp. | reverse complement strand
CCTGGTGGACGCGCTCGAGGCGAAGGGTGGGGAGGCCGTGATCCCGACCCGGAGCAACCGCACGGTCCAGCGGGAGATCGACACCGACCGGTACAAGGACCGGAACTTGTCGAGCGGTTCTGGGCCAAGGTCAAACAGTACCGGCGGGTCGCCACCCGGTATGAGAAGACCGCCCGCAACTTCCTGGCGTTCGTCCAAGTGGCATCCATAATGATCTTACTGCAATAACCAGTACGATCTGTCCACACGGCCTAGCCAACTCCATTTCCCCGAATCGGGCAAGAGGGAACACACGAATCGCGGTGCGACTAAATTCATAACCCGTTTTGGAGAAGAGAGATCGGGGTGACAGAGAATCTCAAATTGTCCTCCTTTTACCGGGTGGCGAGCAATCTCGCGAAGTCGCACCAGCGGACCGTCGTGCGACCGGGAGCGGTCATAATCACCGCTCACTTCCCACGTCAACCGGGCACGGGAACACCACGTGAAGGGTGCGATGCCACACAGCCGAACCCGATCTCACCCGAGACGGGCCACCCCTCACCGCACTTCTCGAAGTGCTGCGCGACCGGCTCGCGCCGCCAGCCGGGTTGCTGACGCGCGCGACCTTCGCCGCGCTGCTCGTGATGGGGTGAGTACCTTTGACCGCCTCCGCGAAACGGGCGAGATCGGACCACCGCCGTTCCGTCTGGCAGGTCTCAAACGGCACCGGGACGAGGTGCTCGCGTGGCTCCGCGTTCGCGCGGCGAACGGCGAGTTGCACGACGCGAAGACGTGGCCGGCGGTGTGGGCCGCTCTCTGCCGCCGGAAGGCCTGATCCGACCCCGCCCGGTCGGCCGCGTGTTCCGTTCCCGCTTTCTTTGAACGCGTAACGATGGCGGCACTGTTCAAGCCGACCCGGCCGCACCCGCTGCCGTCCGGCGCGGAGATCGTCGAGAAGGACGGCCGGTTACACGTTTGCCTCCGCGAGCGGGGCAAGGCGGTTCTCTACCCGCTGACCGCCGACGGGAAGCGGTACCTCAAGCCGGCGGCGAAGTGGGCGGCGGAGGTGACGTTCGCCGACGGCAAGCGGAGGCGGGTCCGGTTCAGCCCGAACCGCGACGCGGCGGCCGTCATGCTGGCCGACCTGCTCAAGAAGATCGAGAACGAGAAGGCCGGCGTCCGCGACCAGTACGCCGACCACCGCACCTCGCCGCTCGCGGACACGCTCAAGGAGTACGAGCGGCACGTTCTCGACAAGGGAGCGACCGCGAAGGAAGCAACGCAAGCGGCCCGCCGGTGCGAGATCGTGTTCGAGGCGGTCGGGTTCGTGACCCTGCGCGACCTGGACGCGACCGCCCCGGAGCGCTGGCTCGCGGATCGGAGGCGGCTCCCGAAAAAGGACGGCGGGTTCGGCCCGGCGACGAGCAACCACTATCGCAAGTCGCTCGTCGCGTTCGGCAACTGGTTGGTGAAAGCCCGCCGGAGCGCCGAGAGTCCCTTCCGTCACATCCCGAAGGTGAACGCCGAGGTGGACGTGCGCCACCGGCGCCGCCCGCTCTCGGCCGAGGAGTTCACGCGGTTGATTGAAGCCGCCCGCGCCGGGGGCGCGTTCCGCGGTCTCGCCGGACCGGACCGCGCGGCCCTGTACACCGTCGCCGGGATGACCGGACTGCGGGCGAAGGGGCTTGCCAGCCTCTCGCCGCGCTCGTTCGCTCTCGACGCCGACCCGCCCGTCGTCGTGGTCGAGGCCGCGTACTCGAAGCACCGCCGCCGCGACGAGGTGCCGTTGCACCCGGAACTGGTTGGCGAGTTGCGGGCATGGCTAGCCGACAAGCCCCCTGGTGAATCGCTCGGGTCGGGTAACTGGGCAAAGCACACGTCCGCCGTCGATCTCATCAAACGTGACCTGGAAGTGGCCCGTGCCGCGTGGATCGCGGAAGCACAGACGCCGAAGGAGGAAGGAGCGACGCGAGGAGTCCGACTTCCTCACCTACCGCGACCGCGACGGGCGGGTCGCCGACTTCCACTCGCTTCGACACACGTTCGTCACCAACCTGGTGAACGCCGGCGTGGCACCGAGAGACGCGAAAGAACTCGCTCGCCATTCCACCATCACGTTGACGATGGACCGGTACACCCACGTGGGCATCCGCGACACCGCCGCAGCGGTCGCCAAGTTGAATCTTCCCTCGGCGCCCCGGTCGGGCACCGAGGCGCCGGTGATGCGGGGGACCGGCACGCACGGGGCGTGCGATTCGGGAGCAGCACCGGGAGCAGCACAAGGCGATAGTGGGAGGGCGTTTGAGGATCGCCGAGGAAACCACCGGTAAGGGTAGTTCGTCGGAACCACTGGGATTCCAGGGGTGTGAGGGCAATTGAGGGGAAAAGGGGACGTGTAAGGAAGTATGCCCGACAGGAGTTGAACCTGTAACCTTCGGCTTCGGAGGCCGACACTCTATCCAGTTGAGCTACGGGCACATGAAGCTAAAAACTCTCGCTATTCCCTCCGTTGTCCGCGTTCCGAACCTCATTACGAGCAGTCGTGACTTCTAGAATTTTAGTCGGCGTCCGTCCGTTTACAACCCTTTCGCGGACAGAACGCGGACAAGTCGCGGACAGCACTCGGATCATCGCCGGCAGTTTCCGCGCCGACGGGGCATGGCAGCGAGTTACTCCGTTGGAATTCAGCCGCGACGAACTCGACAAATCAAGTGAAGGATCGCGGCGTCGTAAGCACCGTGGGCCTCCTCTCGTCCGTGAAGTACCCGACTGCGTCTCGGCTCGACTGGCGCCGGTTCGGTGACCGAATCACGGCGAGCATACTCGACCGTTCGCACAGGTGCCTCAGCAACACCGTGCTACCGCCACGCTGCCACCAAATCGGCCCCGCCGAGCTCGCCGGGGTGTAGTGGAAGCTGGGAGGCAACTGGAACAGGAAGCACCCGAAGCGCGGGTCGAACAGGTCGGCGATGTGCCCGAAGTCCCGGACCGACCCTGACCGCGCAGACTCGTATGCCCTGCGACACCCTGCACGGCCGTTCTCACCGGCGCGCACGGCTCGAAACGTCTCGCCGGCGCGGAGAGGCCCATGTTGCCCGTTCCCCCGCCCGGCCCGATCCCGGTGTTCGTGGAGTACGACGGGGCCACGCGGAAGGCCCGCACGCGCAAGTGGTTCCCCAACGGCCTGGATCTCGCGGCCAAGGAGTTCTTCCTGCAACTCGCACGGGAGGGCAAGCGGCCGAAGGTGGTGGCGGCCGACGATGTGCCCGCACCGAAGCCCAAGCCCAAGCGGAAGCGCAAGCCAAAGCCCACGCCGACGGCTTCGATTCTCGTCGGCGATCTGCTGCCGTGATGAAACGAAAACGGCCGGCATCAAGCCGGCCGCTCGCGTTCCTCACACTCACACTACTTCTCGCCGTAAGCCTTGTACTTGTAAGACACGGGCGGTGCCTTCGGCTTCAGCGAGATGGGCAGGTCGGTCGCCGCGGACGACGGGTTGGACTCGGGGATCGGCTTCGCGTCGGGCATCGGCACCGGCACCGGGTTCACCGGGCCGCCGTCGTACGGGAAGGTGCCGTCGCCGGGCGCGACCGGCTGCGCCATCGGTGCCGCGGGCCGGGCGAAGTTGGTGGTGCCCAGCGTGACCGTCGGCGCGCCGAAACCGGCGACGCCGCCGATGCCGAGATTGACGCCGCAGTCGTTGTAGTAGGTCGGGTAGGCGACCGAGTACGTCGGGTAGGTGTAGTAGCTGGAGGAGAACCCGACGCTGTAGTACGGGCGAGAGTACCCGCCGTAATAGCTCCCGTACCCGCCGCCGTAGTAGCTCCCGTAGCCCCCGCGGTAGCCGCCGCCGTAATACCCGCCGCCGTATCCGCCGCGGTAGTAGTTGCCATAGCCGCCGCCGTAGCCGCCGTACCCGCCGCCGTAGTAACTGCTGGAATACCCGCCGCGGTAGCCCCCGTAGCCTCCGCCGTACCCGCCGCGGTAGCCCCCGCGGTAGCCGTGGGTTAGCTCGGCGTCCTCGGTCGCGGCCTGTGCCGCAGTGCCCTTGCCGCCGAGCGTCATCGTGGTCGCGCCTTCCGAGCCGCCGGACAGTAGTGACGTGTCGCGGTCGCCCGCGCCCGCGGCGCCGGTCGCTGCCAGCACCGCACCCAGCGCGAGTGCCGGCTTCCAGGTCTTCCACTGCATCGTTCCGTCCTCCTTCACCGTCAGAATGGCATGGTGTTCCGCTGTTGCCATTGATACCGATTCTACCCGCGCGACGGGCCGAGCGGAAGCGGTCCGGGCAAAATAAACTTCAGTCGCCGATGTGTAACGCGCTGAAAGTCGCGCTCACGCGGCACCCGGCGCGGTGTTACATTGGTGGGCGCGGCTCGTCGTCATTGTCGAATGAGTTCCGCACGTCTCCGTCCCCGCATCTGGGGTGTCGCATGAAGCCGTCGCGTTCGTTGATCGGGGAACCCCCCGCGTGTTCCCCGAACCCCTCCCGTTTCGCCGTCGGTCTGGTCGGCCTCGCACTCGCCGGGTTGTGGTACTTCGCCGGGGGGCGCGCACCCGCTCCCCGCGACGAGCGCCGCGGACGCCCCGCCGCGCGTGGCCGCTCCGCTCGCGCACGAGAACCTGAGCGTCTACTTCGTTTACGGCCCGGACGCGATGCCCGACGCGAAGGTGCTGAGCCTGAGCGAAGCGCTGGAGCGCGAACTGGCGGTCGTCCACGAGACGAGCGACGTGAACACGCTCGCGGTGGAGAACCGGTCGCCGGACGCTGAACTGTTCATTCAATCGGGCGACATCGTGAAGGGCGGCAAGCAGGACCGCATGGCCCAGATGGACATGCTCCTGCCGCCCATGTCGGGCGTGGTGGCGATGAAGGCGCACTGCGTCGAGCAGGGCCGCTGGACCGGCCGCGGGTCCGAGGACGCGGCGCGGTTCAAGTCGTCCGCGAAGTGCGCGGTCGGCAACGACATGAAGATCGCGAACTACAGCGGCCGGCAGGCGGCCGTGTGGCAGACGGTGGGCGAGAACCAGAGCAAGTTGCGCGTGAACGTCGATGCGGCCGTGACCACCAACGCGTCGCCGACGAGCTTCCAGCTCACGCTCGAAGCGCCCGTGGTGCAGGCGAAGGTAGCGGAGTACGAGGCCGCGCTGAAGGCGGCCGGCGCGGACCGCGCGGGCGTGGTCGGGGTGGTGTTCGTGGTGAACGGGCAGGTGACCGGGGCAGAGGTGTACGGCTCGTGCGCGCTGTTCCGCAAGGCGTGGCCGAAGCTGCTGAACGCCGCTGCGGTGGAGGCCGCGGCCGAGCGCACCGACAAGGCGACCGCCGCGCCGCCGTCGGCCCGCGAGGTCGAGCGCTTCCTCGTCTACGGGGCGACCGCCGAGCCGGCCGGCAGCGCCGTGCCGACCGAGAACAACGGGTCCACAAATGCGGCGGGTTACCAGGCGGCGATCCAAGGGGCATCGATCCGCAATTTCTATGGTATGCGGGGCGCAGCGATCAATGCGAATGAAGAGGTGTTCCAGACGGAAGGCCGCGGACCCGGCGAGCTGTTCCAGACGGAAGGCCGTGCGCCAGCCGGGGAAGCTTTCCGAGGACGGCAGACGGAAGGGGGCTTGTCGTGGACCATCGGTTTCCGGATCGACATGCCAGTCGCGCCGAACCCGGCTGGAAGGGCGGGGACTGGCGGGACCAATGATGTTATCCAGGAGGTTGCGGATCAACTGGAACCGGCACCTCGGCCACCCGCTCCGCCCGCGAACCCGGACGGCAACCGCCTCAGCAGCAACCGCCAGGAGAACCGCTCGACGCTGGTGGTCGAGTCGCGCGACCCGACCCGCCAGAA
>JAYUBA010000682.1:0-17590 GCA_043741075.1 Frigoriglobus sp. | reverse complement strand
GAGTTCGGCCGCCTTGCCGATCGCTTCACCCACGGTGTCCCCAGCGAGGATCGCGCCGAGCAGGACGGACTGCGGGCGGGTCAGCGGGTGGCGGCGGACGACGTAATCGCGGCGGTGGACGGCCAGCACCGTCTCGGCGGTGCCCGGGATCGCAGGATCCTCGTTTCGCCGCACCCCGCTGATGAACTCGTGGACCGGGGAGCGCAACGCGACGAGCCGCAACTCGACGGCGGGAAGGAGCCGGGCGTCCGGCCACCGGTCCGGGGGAACGGCCAGGAGGCGCTCGGCCGAGAGCAACTCCCGGCCCTCGCTCCCGGGGCCGTCGAAAACCTCGTTGTACACCCGCTCCAGGGTCGCCAGGTCGATCAGGAACGCGGCCCAGCCGGGGTCCTCGTCGGCCGGGCACGTCTCCGCGAGGTAACTGGGGAAGTTCGCCCCGAGGTGGTGCAACGTGTAGCTCTTCGACGGGTACGCCCGGATGTAGGCGAACGCGAACTCGTCGAACAGTTCCTGCCCGAGGGCGTGGACCAGGGCGGTGAACTCCTCCCGCAGGCACTCCAGGAGGCGGGCATAGTAGGCGTCGGCGTACACCCCCAGCCGGTCGGCTGCGGAGAGCGCCCGGGACCGGGTGACCACCTGCTCCAGTTCGCCCGGGCCGACGTCGATCTCGTTGCGGGCCGCAGGCGCCCCCGCGCCGCCCGCGCCGCCGTTCGGGTGCATCAGGACGGCTTGCATCCACCGCTGGATCACGCCCAGTTCGGGAGCGTCCGTTGTCATGGCGTTCCTCCGGTCAGGTCTTCGGGCAGTTCGGCGGTGGCCCGCCGACCGTCTTGCCGGCCAACTTCATCAGTTCCTCGTACCGCCTGCGGGCCTTCGGCCAGGTTTCCCGACTGAGCGGCACGGCGCACGCGCCCTTCTCCTTGCACGTGTTCTGGCCGGGGTACTCGCCACAGCCGCCTTGCCCTTTGCAGTCGTTCTGGCCCTGGCAAACGTGGCCCTTCGCGGTCGCACAGGTTCCTTGCCCCAGGCAAGCGTTCTTCCCGTCCTTCGCTCTCCCCTTGCAGGTGTTCAGGCCGCAACAGGTGTGCGGTTCTTCCAGCAACAGGCTCGGCTTGATCTCCGGGGGGGCCTTGGCGTCGATCTCCTGGACGGCCTTGAGGTCCGCGGTCGGTGCCGGGCCGCCCTCCGGGCCGATGACGGACGTTCCGCTCCCGGCCGGGGGCGCGGGTTGCTCCGTGCGCATCAACCCTCGCAGCCCGAGCCCGGCCAACAGGCCTCCGACGGCGGCCGCAGTCAGACGACCCGCGTCCCGCCGGGTCGTGCCGTCGCCACCGGGCCGGGGGGCACCGCTCCCGATGGAGCCGTCGAGATCGGCCGGTTCGTCGATCCGCCCGCGCCGGGTCAGGAAGCGCCGGACCAGGGTATCGAGGGCGACCGCGCCCGGGCCGAAGAGGAGCACGATCGCGCTCGCCAGCAGGAAGGTGAACGGCGGCGACGTGACGAGGCGTGACGGCTCCGACAGGACGGCCCGGGCGTCTCCCGTGTGCGCCGTCAGGAACGCGACCGCCATGTTGACGACCAGCACGAGCGCGGCCGCCCGCGACGCCAGCCCGGCGAACAATAACAGCCCCCCGCCGAGTTCGCCGCACCCGGACACGACCGCATTGAGCGTCGGCAGGGGGATTCCCAAACCGTCGAAGTACCGGGCGGTCGCGCCCACGTTCATCAGCTTCCCCCAGCCGGCACCGATCAACTGCCAGCCCCAGTAAAGCCTGACGAGCAGAAGGAAACCGTCCTGCAGGGGCGTGAGCGTTCGGGTACAGCGGGCGTAACATCGCACCGCGGTGCCGATCCACTGAGACATCGGAGTAACCTCACAGATGGGAGAGGCGGAGCCATCGACCCGGTGCCACTACATCACCTCGACCGGGCCGCGCGTGAGGGGGCGGGGGACGGTGATCGGGGCGTCGCTCCGTGGCCCGCCGGACGGCGCCGGCGTCATCGAGCCGAGCGCCCCCGCCATGTACTCCTTGGCCTTGAGTACTTCGGCGTGAACCACCGGGAACGCCGGGATTTTGGCGTCCCACTCCAGTAGGGTCGCGGCCCCTCCGGTCAACTGGTGGGCGAGGCGGTACAGTTCCCACACGGGGTCGATCACGTGGTCGTCGTGGGTGTCGATGCGGTGCGTCCCGCAGTCCGTGTGCCCGGCGAGGTGGAACTGCACGACCCGCTCATGGGGCACGTTGCGGACGTACTCGGCCGGGTCGAAGTCGTGGTTCACGCTCGACACGAACACGTTGTTCACGTCGAGCAGCAGCCCGCAGTCGGCCCCCTCCGCCAGGCGCCTTACGAACTCCCACTCCGGCATCGTGGACGACGCGAACTCGACGTAGGAACTGGGGTTTTCCAGTACCAGTGGCCGTTCCAGAAAGTCCTGGACCGCGCGGACCCGTGCGATGAGGTGCGCAAGTGTCCGCTCGGTGTACGGGACGGGGAGCAGGTCGTGAGCGTTGAGCCCGGCCACCCCGGTCCAGCAAACGTGGTCCGACACCCAGTGAGCGTTTACCGCGTCGGCAAGGCTTTTGAGCTTCCGCAGGTACTCGAAGTCCAGCGGGTCGGTGCTCCCGATCGACAGCGAGACGCCGTGCATGACGATCCGGTACCGCTCGGCGATCTGTTCGAGGACGTGTCGGGGGCGGCCCCCGGAGTCCATGTAGTTCTCGGAGATGATCTCGAACCAGTCCACGGCCGGGCTCTCCCGGAGGATGTGCGGGTAGTGCGGCGACCGGAGGCCAACACCAAGGCCCAGGTTCGGGAGACCGAATCGCTGCTGTCGCATCGCGTTCTCGGGTGAAAGACGATCCCGGACGGCGGAAGGTGCCGTCCGGGTCGAACCGATCGGGTGTCACTTCTTCGGGGCCGGACCGAACTTCTTCTTGTCCGCGGTCATCAGTTCCTCGAACCGCTTCCGGGCCTTCGGCCAGCCCTTCGCGTCCACCGGAACCGCGCACTTGCCCATCGCCTTGCACTCGTTCTCGCCGGGCTTCTCGCCACAGCCGCCCTGGCCCCGGCACTCGTTCTTGCCCGCACACTCGTGCGCCTTGGCGGTGGCGCACCCGCCCATCCCGGCGCAGTCGTTCTTGTCGCCCTTGCCCTTGCCCTTGCAGGTGTTCAGCCCGCGGCAGACGTGCTTGTCGGAGAGGAGCGGGTTCTTCTTCTCGTCCTTCTTGTCGTCCTTCTTCTCCTGGGCGATCGCGGATCCCGCGACCAGCCCGCCGAGTGCGGCGGCGGCCAGTTTGGTAAAGTCACGGCGGTTCGGTTCGGAGGGGATCATCGGAACTCCTGGTGGCATCGGGACCGGACCCCGATGGCGATCAGGGCCCTCGACCGGTCGCGGGACTGTCCCGCGATCCGTGGGGGAATGATCGCACCCCGTGCGGAGAACGTCTGTGAGCCAGCTCACACGCGGCAGGAAAAACGCGACCTTGCCCGGACCACCGGAATAAACTCGTGAGCCGCCGACATTACAAGACTGACGGTACCGGGCGTTCGACCGCCGCCCGACAGACGAGGCGCGATGGGCCGGGATAAGCAAGAACGGTTCCTGCAACACCTCGGGCCGCTCCAGCGCAAGCTGGAGGGGTACTGCCGCCGCACGGCGTTCGCGCCGGACGCGGTGCCCGACGTGCTGCAAGGTGCGATCGCGAGCGCCTACCGGGACTTCGATCTGTATGCCGAGGGCACGAATTTCCCCGGCTGGATCTTCACCTACGTCCACCGTGAGGTTCAGAACGCCAACCGTCGGCACCGCAAGAATACGGGCGTGGGAGAACCGGAGGACATCGCGGCCTCGGACATTTGGGGACCGCCGCACGAGTTGCCCATTCACCGACTCCTACTCGACGCTCCCGAAGTCGTCCTCGATCGGTGCGACGCGGACCTCGCCGGCGGGGTGCAGGGCCTCCGGCGACTGGAGCGCGAGGTTCTTTTGCTCCACGCGGTGGGCGACTTCAAGTACCGGGAGATCGCGGAGATTCTGGGAGTGCCGATCGGGACGGTGATGAGCGCGCTGGCCCGCGCCCGGCATCACGTCCGCGAGCACCTTGCCCGGATCGCCGGCCCCGAAGGGGATCGCCGCACCGGCGGAGCCGACCCCGGCCGGCCGGGAACGCGAGGTGAGTCATGACCTGCGCCGAAGCCCGACAGCACTGGCACCTCTACCACGACTCCGAAGGAGACGCCCGGGTCCACCTGGAGATCGAGGAGCACCTCGCCGGGTGCCCGGCTTGTGCCGAGTGGTTCCACCGACAGAGCCGACTCGAACACCTCGTCACCGAGAAACTGACCGAGCCGCCGGCCGACCCGGCCCTCTGGGCGCGGGTACTCGCGGGTGCCGGGCTGAAGCAACCGAAGTCGGCCCGCCGGTGGTTCTTGTTCGCCGGTGTGGCGGCCGGTGCCGCGGCCGTGGTGCTCGCGCTCGGTGGGTTGAGCCTCTTCCGCGGACATTCTCGAACCGCCGACCTGACGCAAGTGTCCGCGAGCTGGCACAAGCGACTCCAGTCGGGAGAAGAGCCGGTTCAGTTCGCCAGTGACTCGGACGAGAAGGTCGAGGCCTACTTGAAGGGTCGGGTGCCGTTCCCCGTCCGCTGCCCGCCGCGGAAGGACGCCGGGTTCACCGTCCGCGGGGCGGGCGTCTGCGAGATCGGGGGGCGGCCGGCGGCGTACTTGAGCGGCGAGGTTGGCGAGACGCCGATCTCCATTCTGGTTCTGCCGCGCGACGCGCTCGACGCGTTCCCGCGTCAGCTCGAAGCCGTCCGCCGCCGCGGCACCCACCACGCGCCGGCGGGACCGTACGCGATGGTCCTCCGGGAGTTCGACCGGAATGCCATCGTCGTCGTGGGCCGGACCGACCCGGCTGCGCTGGAGAAGGTCGTGAACGCTTACGGTTCGTACCCGGACCACAACAATTGAGCGCGGGTCCGCACCCGAGCCGAGATTCTTGAGGAGACGAGCGGAATGGAACACCCGGCCGTTCACCCCGAGTCCGCGCCCCCCGACAATGCCGCGGCCGGGTGGCTCGTCCGCACCTCGATCTTCAACCCCTACCTCGTGGTCGTCTTCTGCCTGCTCACGGCCGTCATCGGTGGGATCACGATCACGATGATCCCGGTGGACATCCTGCCGTCGTTCAAGACGCCCGCCGTGCAGGTGCTGACGCTCTACCCCGGAATGCCGACCGAGATCATGGAGCGGGACATCACCAACCGCCTCGAGCGGTGGACTGGCCAGTCGGAGGGGATCGCCTACCAGGAGTCGCGGACGATGATGGGCGTCTCCGTCGTCAAGAACTACTTCCGCGACGACATCGACCCGAACACCGCGTTCTCCCAGGTCACCAGCTACGCGATGAGCGACCTGTACTACCTGCCGCCGGGCACGGTCCCGCCGATGGTCATGCTGTTCGACCCGGCCGCCCCGACGCCGACGGCACTGTTGGCCGCGTCGAGTGACGTGCTGGACGAAAAGGAGAGCTACGACCTCGCGTACTTCAACGTCCGCAACATGCTTTCCGGCTCGCCCGGTGTGGTCGCGCCCGCGGTGTTCGGCGGGAAGCTCCGCCGCATCTACGTCTACCTCGACCCGGTCAAGCTCCAGGCCCGCGGGCTGTCGCTCATGGACGTGCAGCAGGCGATCAAGCGGGCCAACCTGATGATCCCGACCGGGAACGCCAAGATCGGCGACCGGGACTACATGGTGGACATGGCGAACATGGTCCACAAGGTCGAGGACTTGGGTCACGTCGTCGTCAAGATGGATGGCGGCAAGCCGGTGTACGTGAACGACGTGGGCGAAGTGAAGGACTCCTCCGCCATCCAGACGAACGTGGTGCGTATCAGTCGGGGTCCGAACTGGGAGGGGAAGCGGCAGGTGTTCATCCCCATCTTCCGCCGACCGGGTGCGAACACCATCGAAGCCGTGGACGGCGTGAAGAAACGCATCCCGGAGTTCCAGTCCCGGCTCCCGGTGAAAGAAGGGCGAACCGACTCCGGGCTGAACCTCGATGTGGTCGCGGATCAGTCCGTATTCGTCCGGCAGGCGATCACCAACCTCGCGTGGGAAGGTGCCCTCGGGGCGGTGCTGGCGTCGCTCATGGTGCTGGTGTTCATCGGCAGCGTCCGCTCCACGGTGGTGATCGTCCTGACCATCCCGCTGTCCGTCCTACTCGCCATCGCCGGGCTGTACTTCACGGGCAACTCGCTCAACGCGATGACCCTCGGCGGGCTGGCACTGGTGATGGGCCGATTAGTCGATGACCCAATTGTCGTTATCGAGAACACGTTCCGGCACCTGGACATGGGGAAGTCCCCGATCCGGGCGTCGCTGGACAGTTCGGCCGAGATCAGCATGCCGGTACTGGTGGCCACCATCGCCACCGCCGTCGTGTTCTTGCCGGTCGTGTTCCTGGCCGGGATTGGCAAGTACCTGTTCACGCCGCTGGCGGTCACCGTGACGATTGCCATCTTCGCCTCGTACTTCTTTTCCCGGACCCTCGCCCCGGCGTACTGCGCGTATTTTCTCAAGTCCCACGCTCATGCGGTGCCCGCCCGACTTTTTCGGACCTTCGAGGCCGGATACGCCCGCGTACTCGGCGGCTACCGCGGGCTGCTCGCCCGCGCGCTCCGCGCCCGGTGGCTCACCGTGCTCGGGGCGCTGGCCCTGTTCGGGGCGTCGTTGCTGATCTACCCGTTCCTCGGTCGGGAGTTGTTCCCGGTCACCGACGCCGGGCAAATCGTCATCAACGTCCGGGCCGAATCGGGCACCCGGATCGAGAGGACCGAGGAGTTGACCGCGCGCATCGAGGAGGAGATCAAGGCGGTCATTCCGGAGGCCGACCGCGAGATGATCGTGATCGACATCGGCGTGCTCTACGACTGGCCCGCCGGGTACACGAGTAACTCCGGGCCGATGGACGCGACCGTTCTCATCCAGCTCAAGCAGAAGAACGAGCGCGACACGTCGAGCCAGGAGTACGCCGCCCGACTGCGCGCCCGCTTCGCGGAAAGGTTCCCCGGCGTGGAGTTCGCGTTCAACACCGGGGGCATGGTCGCCGCCGCCCTGAACTTCGGCCTGCCCGCGCCGATCAACGTCCAGGTCGAAGGGCGGGACATGAAGGAACAGTACCGGATCGCGAAGGAGATCCGCGACCTGATCCGCCGTGACGTTCCCGGAGCCGCGGACGTTCGCGTGCAGGAGCTGATCGACTACCCGACCATCCAACTCGACCCCGACCGGACGAAGATGGCGTACTCCGGGATCACCCAGGACGACGCGGCCAAGAACCTGATGAGCGTGCTGAATAGTTCGACCACCTTCGACCCGGCGTTCTGGCTCGACTACAAGTCGGGCAACCACTACTTCGTCGGGGTCACCTACAAGGAGGCCGACATCAAGTCGTTCGACACGCTGAAGGCGGTGCCGATCACCGGGCGGGACGCGACAGGTCCGGTCCAGCTTCAGAACCTGGTGAGCGAACCGAAAGTCACGACCTCGGCGGTCGAAGCGAACCACGTCTCCCTCGCGCGGGTCATCAACGTGTACGCGAACGTCGGGCCGGGGCGGGACGTCGGGTCGGTCGCCGACGAAATCGAGCGCGCGTTGTCGAAGTGGGGGAAACAGGGGGGCGATGTGGGCGGGGTCGGCGTCTGGTCCGTCCCCGACCCGAAGACGCCCGGCGCGGCGCTGACCGGGTACGCGGTGAAACTGCGGGGCGAGGTGTCGCGGACGAAGGAGTCGTTCGCCAGCCTCGGTTTCGGAATGATCCTGGCCGTGGTCCTTGTCTACTTGGTCATGGTCGCGCAGTTCCGGTCGTTCCTCGACCCGTTCATCGTCCTCATCGCCGTCCCGCTCGGGCTGATCGGGGTGCTGGCGATCCTGCTGGCCACCGGGACGACGATCAACGTGCAGTCGATCATCGGGGTGATCTTCATGGTCGGGATCTCGGTGACGAACTCGATCCTGATCGTGGAGTTCGCCAACCGGGTGCGGGTCGGGCAGGGGCTGTCGGCTCGGGACGCGGCGTTCGAGGCGAGTTCGGTGCGGCTGCGGCCCATCCTGATGACCGCGCTGGCGGCGGTCGCCGGGCTGGCACCGCTGGCCCTCCACGAGGGGGAAGCGACCACGCCGCTGGCCCGCGCCGTGATCGGCGGGCTGTCGGTGTCCACGATCCTGACCATCTTCGTCGTCCCGTGCCTCTACGTCATCTTCAAGGGTCGGCCGTCCCCGGCCGGAGGGCCCCATGCCTGATCGATCGTCGCGCCGGATCGTGACGCCCGCCGCCGGTATCCTCTTGGGGGTCGGCCTCGTCGCGGGGGCGCTCGCGGGGTGCAACCGGGGGAAGACGGCGACCGAGTCACCGGCACCCGCGACTCAGTCTTCTGGGGCCGACCCGGGCGGCGCGCCGGCGCGCGTGCGGACGATCCGTCCGACCCGCGAGCACCTCAAGCGGATGACCGCGCAGCCGGCCCACGTCGAGCCGTTCGAGAAGATCGACGTTCACGCCAACCTGGCCGGGTACGTTGCCCGACTCGGCCAGGTGAAGGGAACCGACGGCAAGGAGCGGGACATCGACATCGGCGACCACGTCGCCAAGGATCAAGTCTTGCTCGTCCTGTCGGTGCCCGAGTTGGGTCAGGAACTCAACGAGAAGAAAGCCGCCGCTGAGAAGGTTCAGGCGGAACAGAAGCAGGCCGCCGCCGCGAAACTGTACGCCGATGCGATGGTCCCGGCCGCGGCGGCGAAGGTGTCGCAGGCGAACGCCGAAATCGAGAAGTGGGATGCGGAAGCGGAGTTCCGCAAGGGCGAGGCCGACCGCTACCAGCGCCTCGCGACCGAAGGGACGGCGACCCCGGAACAGGCCGCGGAGAAGAAGAACCAGTATCTGGCCGCAGCGGCCGGCGCGTCGGCCGCTGCGGCCAGCCTGGCGACCGCCGCGGCCGACGTGAAGGTCGCGCAGGCAAAGCAAGTGGAAGCGGTCGCCGCGGTCGAAGCCGCGAACGCCCGCGTGCGCGTGGCCCGGGCCGCCTCTGCCCGCACTCAGGCCCTGTACAACTACACCGAAATTCGGGCCGAGTTTCCCGGCGTCATCACGCGCCGGATGGTCGATCGTGGAGCATTCGTCCGTTCGGCCGCCACGGGTCCGTCGCCGCCGCTGTTCACCCTGGCCCGCGTGGACCGGGTGCGGGTCGTTGCGGACGTGCCCGAGACGGATTCCGCGGCCGTGGCCATCGGTCAACCGGCGATCATTCGCATCGACGCGCTTCGCGGCCAGGCGATCCCCGGGAAGGTGATGCGACTCGCGGACTCACTGGATGCGTCCACTCGGACGATGCGGGTCGAGGTCGAACCGGACACGCTGCCCCCGGGATTGCGGACCGGTCAGTTCGGGACCGTGGCAATCACCCTCACGGACTACCCGGGGGCGGTCATGCTGCCCGCGAGCGTACTCGTCACGGGAGAAAAACCGGCGGTGATGATCGTCGCGGGCGGCAAGGCGACGCGCCGCGAGATCACGATCGGTTTGAACGATGGCGACCGGGTGCAAGTGACCGCCGGATTGACCGGAGACGAAGCCGTGATCGCGGAGGGCAAAGACAGCGTCCGCGATCGCCAGCCGGTCGAGGTCGTCAAATAGCCGCGGGAAGGGGCGCTGCGATCCCCGCATCTTCACTGGGTTTCGCTCGCTACGAAGGATTCGCAAGTTCGCAGTCCGTGCATCCGATACAGACTGTATTCCCAAGGACGGGAGTTGGCCGATGGAACTGGAACAGTTGCCCAGCCGGAGGATCGCGAGACTCCTCGTCGTGCTCCTGGTCACGGCACCGGCGGGTTGTGCCATGTGGGACGGGGAGTTCGACCGCCCCCCGATCCCGGCTCGTGTCGCGGAGCGGCCGATCTACCCCGGTCTGCCCGTGAAGGCCGCGCCGGCTCCCGTAACTGGGACGCCCGCAGCGCCTCGGAGTACCCTGAAGCCGGTCCGATACGAGGAGCCCGAGGGCGAGCCGCCCGGCGACAAGGAACCCCCGGCGGCTGTTCCGACGGTCCCGATTTTGCCCCGGCCGCTCCCGCCGCCGGGCGAATCCAGCGCGATCGACCTCCCCACCGCGCTCCGGCTGGCCGGGGCGAACAACATCCAGATCGCCCTGGCGAACGAGCGCCTCAGGCAGGCGGAAGCCCGACTCGACGGCGCGAACGCCCTCTGGCTCCCCTCGATCAACCTCGGTGCCGGTTACAACGCCCACAGCGGGCGCATCCAGGACACCACCGGGCGGCTCATCGACGCGGACCGTAGTTCGCTGTTCCTCGGCGGCGGGCCGGTGGTCGGCAACTTCCCGCTTCCCGGCGGGGCCGGTCCGCCGCCCCGGCTGTTCCTTGGGCTGCCTGTGGCCGACGCGGTGTTCACCCGGCTTGCCGAGCGGCAGCAGGTCGCAGCGAACCGCGCGGGGACGGTGGCGACGTTCAACGACACGCTGCTCCAGGTCGGCATCGCGTACCTGGACCTAGTGGCCGCCCACCAGCAAGTCGCGATCGCCCGCGATGCGCTGACCAATGCGAAGGAGCTGGATCGGCTGGTCGAGAGCCGGGTGAAGGCCGGAACCACGCTCCCCGCCGACGGCCTTCGCGCGAAAGCGGAGGTCGCCGACCGCGAGCGTCAACTCCGGCGTGCGGAGGAATGGGTGCGGGTCGCCTCCGCCGAACTCGTCCGGTTGCTCCGGCTCGATCCGACCGTTCTGCTCGTCCCGGCCGAAACGCAACCCGCCCCCGTCGAACTCGTCGGCCAGGAAGCCCCGTTGATGGCCCTGCTCGAACAGGGGCTGACGGCCCGACCCGAGCTGGCCCAGAACCAGGCGCTGGTTCGCGCGAGCCTAGAGCGTCTGCGCCTGGAGAAGTGGCGGCCGTGGATTCCGTCGGTCGCGGTCGGGTACAGCGCCGGGGGGTTCGGGGGCGGTACTGGCGACGAGTTCGGCAAGTTCGGCGGCCGTTCTGACTTCGACGCGGTGCTGGCCTGGGAGTTCCGCAACCTCGGACTCGGCAACCGGGCGATCCAACGCGAGCGGTCGAGCGTACTCGCGCAGGCAAACTTGACCGCCGAGCAGACACGCGACAACGTCACGGCCGAGATCGTCCGGGCGTATCACCAGGTCCGGTTCCGGTGGGGGCAGGTGGAGGCCGCCGGCCGCCAACTCGCCGCCGCCGCGGAAGCGCTGCCGCTGAACTTCAAGGGGATCGTCGGCGGGAACCTCCGGGCGATCGAGGGCCAGCAGGCGGTCCAGGCGCTCGCGACCGCGCAGACCCAGTACCTGACGAGCGTGATCGAGTACAACCAATCTCAGTTCCAGTTACTCCGGGCCATTGGCCGGCCGCTCGACTCGATCCCCGCCCCGGTGCCGGGCCGGTAGACGTGTACCACTCGACCCGTGCCGCCCCACGTTCAGCCGCGCGAGCGCGCGACGAGGGTCAGAAGTCCGCTCCGATTACCTCACCGCCGTCGATGGTCAGCAGGGCCCGGTAGGTGGTCCCGGAGACCGCGTCCCGCAGAAAGCGGACGCTCCCGTCGCACAGGACCACGTTCGCCCCCACCCGACCGACGGGTTCGGGGAGTACGGTTCTGCCTTACCGTCCGCGGTCAGATAGAGGTCCGCCGTCCCGGCCGCGTTCCGGGCTTTACCGGTGCCGGGGAGTCGGCCGTGTGCCGACTCGTAGCCGTGGACGGCCAGGCCGAGTTGCTTCAGGTTGTTCTGACAGCGGCTCCGGTTGGCCGCCGCCCGCACCTTCTGCACCGCCGGGAGCAAGAGACCGATCAGGACGGCCAGAATGCCGATCGCGACGATCGACTCGACGAGCGCGAACGCGGAACACTCTGTGCGTTGAAGTCGCAACTCCGGCGCTCCTGACCCGAACGAAAGGCTGTACCCTCCGAATGAAGGGCCGACGCGCGCGGCCGAACGTCCCGGAGCGTGAGCCATCTCACAGACCGGGCCGCCGCTGGTGCCTATCATCCCAGAAGTGGTCCGGTCCGACCAGACTGACTTGTTTGTGCCGAACGATCGGGCCGGCGGATCGCCGGGTCGGGTTTTCGCCCGATCCGGCGGGAACCGTACAATGCCCGAACTACGTTACTCGGGTGGGTTCCCGGGGCCAAGGGCGACGACCGATGGGCGGGGCCATCTGGTACCTCAAACAGTGCGAACTGTTCGAGCGACTGTCGGAGACCGAAGCCGGTCAGTTGAACCGTCGCGCCCTGGCCCGGACGTTCAAGCGGGGCACCGTCATCTACTCGCCGACCCAGCCCGGCGAGAGCGTCATGGTCCTCGCGTCCGGGCGGGTCAAGATCAAGGACATCACGCTCGGCGGCCGGGAGACGATCATGGCGTTCATCGAGGAGGGCGAGGTGTTCGGGGAACTGGCCCTGCTGGACGGCGACACGAGGCAGGAGTACGCCGAGACGGTCGATGCGTGTCAGGTTCTCGTCATCCCTCGTGAGGACATCCTCGCCCTGATGGGGACCCGTCCGGACATCGCCCTCTCCGTGACGAAGCTGATCGGACTCCGGCGGCGGCGGATCGAAACCCGGTTGCGGAACTTGCTCTTCCTGCCGAGCCGGGACCGGATGCTCCACATCCTGCTCGAACTCGCCGAGACCCACGGGGACCGGACCGGGAACCGGGTCGAGATCCGGGTCCCGCTCTCCCACCAGGACATCGCCAGCCTGATCGGCGTGACCCGGGAGACCGTGACGTTGACACTCGGTCAGATGCAGTCCGAGGGGTTGGTCGAAGTGTCCCGCCGCCGGATCGTGATCCGCGATCTAGCCCGATTGCGAGCGGAGGCGGGCGGGGCACCCGTTCCCGACGCCCGCGCGCCCGCTCCGCCCGGCCCGCCCGCGCCCGATTCCGCCGCCCGCCCCGCGGTAGTGTGAGGTGGCTCACGGAACCGCCCGCCCCGGATGTGCGATAATGCACGCGGGGAGTACCACGCCGACCCGCGCCACGCGAGACAGGTGATGTCCAGGAACGACCAACCCGAGACCCCGCTCCCACCGGAGTGGGAGCCCTGCCCGCGGGGGGAGGTCGCGCGCCTCGGCAAGAAACTCCGGGGGCGGAAGAGCCGCCGCGCCTTCCTCCGCGCCACCGTCGCGACCGCCGCCTCGGTGCTGGCCGCGGGCGGCGGGGTCTGGCTCGCGTTCGGCCGCCGGGGCGACGGGGAGTACGAGTACGGCGGCATCGCCTGCTCCGAGGTCGTCCGACAGGGGCCGGATTACATGGCCGGCAAGGTGCCCGAACCGACGCGTTCAAAGATCGCCGAGCACGTGGCCCGGTGCCCGCGCTGCGGCCCCCTCTTCAAGCAGATGCGAGAGCAGACGGACCAGATGGGTTGATCACGTTCCCGTCGGCGCGGGCGCCCGCCCCGCCCCGTGCCGCACCGACGTCCCGTTCGTGATCCGCCCGCACACCGGGTCGGGAGCCCCCGTGGCCGGATCAACCCCGCCGACCCTCGCCGTCGTCATCCCCGTCCTGGACGAAGAAGCCGTCCTGCCGGCCGCGCTGTCGTCGCTGCGGAGCCAGAGCCACACCGCCGACCGCCTGATCGTCGTTGACGGCGGCTCCCGCGACCGGACGTGCGAGATCGCCCGCGGGTTCGGGGCCGCGGTTCTCGTCGCGGAGGCCGCCGGCCGCGGGAACCAGACCGCGACGGGTGTCGCCGCGGCGACCGAAGACATCGTGGTCGTCGGACACGCCGACATGCTCTTCCCCCTCGACGGACTGGAGGGCGTCCGCCGATACATGCTCGACCATCCCGAGTGCCCGGGCGGTTCCCTCGGTCACCGCTTCGCTTCGGGGCGGTGGGAGTTTCGGGTGATGGAGTGGTTCGACGCGCGCCGGGCGCGGCGGGGGCACGCGTACGGCGACCAGGCCCAGTTCTTCCGCCGGGAGTTGCTGACCGGGGTCGGCGGGTTCCCGGCTCAGCCGATCCTGGAAGACGTCGAACTCGCGGCCCGCCTCCGTTCCCTGGGCGAACCGGCCTACCTGGACTGTCCGGTGACCGTCTCGCCGCGGCGGTTCGAGCGCCTCGGCATGATCCGGACCCTGTGGCAGAACTGGCGGTTCCGCCGGGCGTACCGGCGCGGGGGAGTCGCCGCGACGCGGGTCATCTTCGACCGGTATTATCCGCCCCGAAAGGATCCACGATGACCGTCGCGACCGTCCCCGGTGATGCCGATGACACCCGACTGCTCTCCCACACCCGTCCGCCGGACTGGGTGAACCCCGACCCGGCCCCGCGGTACAACCTGGTCGTGATCGGGGGCGGAACCGCGGGGCTCGTGACCGCGGCCGGGGCGGCCGGTCTGGGGGCGAAGGTCGCCCTGATCGAGCGGGAACTGCTCGGCGGCGACTGCCTGAACGTCGGGTGCGTGCCCTCCAAGGCGCTCGTCCGATCCGCCCGCGCCGCGGCCCAGGTCCGGGACGCCGGGCGGTTCGGGGTGCGCGTGCCGGACGGCTGGTGCGTGGACTTCCCGGCGGTCATGGAGCGGATGCGGCGGACCCGCGCCGACCTCAGCCCGCACGATTCCGCCTCACGATTCAAGAGCCTCGGGATCGACGTGTTCCTCGGCGCGGGGCGGTTCTCCGGACCGGACACCGTCGAAGTCGGGGGAAGGACCCTCCGGTTCCGCCGGGCGGTGCTCGCGACCGGGGCGCGGGCCCACCGGCCGACCACGCCGGGTCTCGCGGGAGCCGGGTTCCTCACGAACGAGACCGTTTTCGCACTGACCGAACTGCCCCGGCGGCTCGCGGTGATCGGGGCCGGCCCCATCGGGTGCGAACTCGCGCAAGCGTTCGCCCGGTTCGGGTCGCGGGTGACCGTCATTGGCAACCACCCGCAGGTCTTGCCAAAGGAAGATCGCGAAGCCGCCGAGCGGGTCGAGAAGGCACTCCGCCACGACGGGATCACCCTCACCCTGGGGTGCGATGTCGCCCGTGTGGAAGTGCGGGGCGCGGACAAGGTGCTGCACCTCGCGTGCGCGGGGACGACTCAGGAACTCGCGGTCGATGAGATCCTCGTCGGGGCCGGTCGGGTGCCGAACGTGGACGGCCTGAACTTGGAAGGGATCGGGGTCGCGTTCGACCCGCAGACCGGCGTGACCGTGGACGACCGGTTGCGGACGACGAATTCCCATGTCTACGCCGCCGGCGATGTCTGTTCGCGTTACAAGTTCACCCACGCGGCCGACGCGATGGCCCGTGTCGTCATCCAGAACGCACTGTTCAAGGGCTGGGCGAAGGCCAGCGCCCTTACGGTCCCGTGGTGTACCTACACCGACCCGGAAATCGCCCACGTCGGGCTGTACGAACACGAGGCGAAGGAGCAGGGAATCGCTTTCCGCGTCTTCACCCAAGAGTTGAACCGGGTCGATCGCGCGATCCTCGACGGCGAGGACGAAGGCTTCGTAAAGGTTCTCGTTCACCCCAAGAACGACACCATCCTCGGTGCGACCATCGTGGCGGCGCACGCCGGCGAATTGATTTCGGAAATCACGCTGGCGATGGTCGGGAAGCTCGGGTTGAGCACGATCGCCAAGTCCATCCACCCGTACCCGACGCAGGGTGAAGCGATCAAAAAGGTCGGAGACGCCTTCAACCGCACCCGGCTGACGCCCACCGTGAAGTGGCTGTTCGACAAGTGGCTGGCCTGGAGTCGGTGGTGACTCCAGGCCAGCGCGATCGACTTTACTGCATTTTCACCTTCGCCTTGTAGCCCGCCTTCTCGACCGCCTTCACCAGCGCCTCCGGAGTGACATCCGCCCCGGGCCGAGTGCAGACCGATGCCTCGGCCTTGCGGAAGTTGACCTTGGCTTCGGCCACGCCCGGCACCGCCGACAGACCCTTCTGCAAATGGGTCGCACAGTCTTCACACGTCATGCCCTGGATGCTCAGGACGTAGCACTTACCGGCCCGCGGGGCCGGTTGGGCGAGCGCCGTGGGAACCCCGATCGACAGACAACAGCCACAACAGAGCATCAGGCTCAGCGTCATCACCTTCAGGGGGAACAAGGCTCGCATCGGTACACTCCTCCGTCGCTGTTCGCGTTCCGAAAGGGAACGTCCCTCCGTCTTCACGAACGAAACATCACTTGGTATCCGCAACCGATCCTGAGTAGCCGGCATCGTCGATGGCCTTCAGAATCTCGTCCTTCGGGAACGCACAGCAGGCTTCCGTGGACACCACGGCTTGCTTGTTCCGGTAGTCCACTTTCGCACTCAGCACACCCGGTACGCCCTCGAGCGCTTTTCCCAGCCCCACGGAGCACGCCTCACAGGTCATTCCGTCGATGGCGACCGTCGTCTTCCGGACGAGGTCGGCGTTCGTGGTTTCGCTCTCGGCCTGCCGGCTGGTCACGAGGAAGCCCACGTACTTCGGGAAGAAGAGGAAGCCCACGGCGAGGAGCGTCACGCCCCACAGCATGACCTTGTTGAAGGTCATCAGGGAGAAACGCCGCTTCGGTCCGTCGTTTGGAACCGCACAGCAATCGTGGGCGGTGGGACAGCACTCGCCCTCGGCGGTCGAAGACTTCCGGGGGCGGTAGGTGAGGTAGAACGCCGCCGCCAGGAAGCCGAACGTGAGCGCGATGAAGAGGGGTCGATACGCTTCGAGAGTTGCGGCAATGCCTGCTCCCGATACACCCACGGCCACCAGGACCAGCGGCAGCCAGCAACAACTCGAAGCCATGATGGCCGACAGGATCGTCCCGACTTTCGTGATCGTCTCGGCGCGGTTCCCGGCTGGTGCCGTATTCGCCGACGGCACGGCAGCCCCGAGTTCGGCCTTCGCCATTTCGATCCCCTTGGCGACTGTGCCAAGACAGCAGGAGCCGGACGGGTTCTTGACCTCGCATGAACACCCAGGGTCTTTCATCTTGCGGCGGATGTCCTCCAGGGCGTCCGACTGGCCCTTCGTGCGCAGCTCCTGGGTAATCGTGGCGACCGCGTGCCCGAAGCAGTAGCAGAGCGGGCGCTCCCCCGTCTTCTCCTTCACGCCGACGGGAACCGAAAGCTGGGTCTTGGTGAAGGCGACTCCGTTCTGCTCGCCGAAGTACACCACCTCGCACTCGGGCGAGTTGCAGAATCGCCACCCCGTGTTCCCTTGGGCGGGTGTGCAGCCCGATTCACGGTTGGCTTGTTCGGAAACGGCCACCGCCGCGGCGTACTCCGGCTTGAGCAACGACCGTAGCGTCATCGGCTTGACGGCCTTGCACTTCGTGCCGCACTGCGGGCAATCGGTAGTCATCGCGGTGGTCGTGATCGCGGTCATGCTCATCATTCCTTATCTTGACTGGCGAGTGCGCCCATCGATCGCATCGAGGATGGGACATTCGGAGCCGCTGCCTGTTTCGCAACATTCTTGGGTCAGTCGGACCAGCGCTTTCTTCATCCGGTGGTACTTGATTAGCCCCTCGTCCGGTCTGCATGACGCCTCAGTCACTACGATGGCGGCATGGACGAGCCCGCGTGTCCCGGTTGTCGGGATCTCCTCC
>JAYUBA010000681.1:0-5828 GCA_043741075.1 Frigoriglobus sp. | reverse complement strand
TTTTGTGGCCAATCTTCTTCTCTGCTTTGTGGCTGTTGGGAGCGTATTCGATGCCGGTCCTGAGTCCTGAGCTTCGCGAGAAGATTAAGGCCTACATCCCGAAGTACCCGCGCAAACAAGCGGTGACGCTGCCGGCGCTGCACCTCGTCCACGACGAGCTGCGCACCGTGTCGAACGAGGCCGTCGTCGAGATCGCGGAGATCCTCGAACTGCACCCGTCGGAAGTTCACGACACGATGAGCTTCTACGAGTTCTTCAAAGGCGAAGGCGAGCGGCTCGGCACCACACGCTTGTGGGTGTGCCGCGGGCTGGCGTGCATGCTCCGCGGCGCGTACGAACTGCTCGAACACTGCGAGGCAGAGCTAGGCGTCCCCTGCGGCCACACGACGCCCGACGGCAAGATCACGCTGGAGTTCGCGGAGTGCATCGGGGCCTGCGACGGCGCACCCGCCTGCCTCGTCAACGACGTCCACGCCATGAATGTGACGACTGAGAAAGCTGACCAACTGATTACCGAGTTGAAACTGAAATAAGTACGCCACAAGCCCAGGGACGGCCGTCCCTGGGCTTGAGATATACACAACCATGCCATACGAACCTGTACTCCTGGCGCGCATCGACAAGCCCAACAGCATCGGGCTGGAGGGCTACCGCGCCGACGGCGGCTACGCCACCTTCGAGCGCGTGCTGAAGGACAAGAAGCCGGCCGATGTCGTCGCGCAGGTGAAGGACTCCGGCCTCCGCGGGCGCGGCGGCGCGGGCTTCCCGTGCGGCCTCAAGTGGACGTTCCTGCCGAAGGATTCGCAAGGCCCGATCTACCTGTGCGTGAACGCAGATGAGTCCGAGCCGTGTACGTACAACAACCGCATCCTGATGGAGAAGGACCCGCATCAGGTGCTCGAAGGGATCATGCTGGCGTGCTACGCCATCAAGTCCCAGAAGGCGTTCTTCTACGTCCGCTACGAGTACGGGGATTCGTTCCGCGCGCTCGATTCGGCCGTCAACGAACTGTACGCGGCCGGGCTGCTCGGCAAGAACATCCTCGGCAGCGGCTTCGAACTCGACATCGTCCTTCATCGCGGCGCCGGGGCGTACATCTGCGGCGAAGAGACGGGGCTGATCGAGAGCTTGGAAGGCAAGCGGGCGTGGCCGCGAATCAAGCCGCCGTTCCCGGCCATTGAGGGCGCGTTCCGCAAGCCGACCATCGTGAACAACGTCGAAACGCTCGCGTGCGTCACACAGATCGTGACGCGCGGCAACGAGTGGTTCAAGTCGCTCGGCGTGCCGCCCGACCCGAAGAACCCGCGCGACGCCGGCAGCTACGGCCCGAAGCTGTACACCATCGCCGGGCACGTCGAGAAGCCGGTGTGCGTCGAGGTGCCGATGGGCGTGACCATCCGCGAACTCGTCGAGACGCACGGTGGGGGCGTGTGGAAGGGCCGCAAGGCAAAGGCCGTGAACCCCGGCGGCCTCAGCATGGGGCTCATCGACGTGAACGCGCCGCTCAAGGGCGAGGACGGCAAGACCGAGTACGACATCCCGCTGGACTTCAACGGCCCCGGGCGCGTCGGTTGTCTCGGCTTGGGGACCGCCGCGGTCACGGTGATCGACGACCAGACCAGCATGATCGACGTGCTTCACAACACCTGCCAGTTCTTCGCGCACGAGAGTTGCGGGCAATGCACGCCGTGCCGCGAGGGCACCGGGTGGATGCTGAAGATCACCGACCGGATGCGCCGCGGGCTGGGCCGCAAGGAAGACCTGGACATCTTGATTGACGTGGCCGACCGAATCGGGATCATGCCGGGGACGACTATCTGCGGCCTCGCGGACGGCGCCGGCTGGCCGGTGAAGACCGCGATCCGCAAGTTCCGCGCCGAGTTCGAGGCGGCCATCAAGAGCGGCGCGAAGAGCACGTACGCGAAGTCGCTCGCCCTCGCCGGCGCGCACTGATGGCCGCCGGAACCGCACGGCACTGGTGGTGGGCGTGGTTCGCGGTGTGGTCGCCGCCGGTCGCGTGGGCCGGTTCGTTCGGGGTGCTGACGCTCTGCAGTCAGGTGTGGCCGGGGGAATCGGGAGTGGCGGCCGTGGCCGGGCTTCTCATCGGCGGGTGCGGGCTGATCGGCGTGTTCGTCGCCGTCGGCGTCGCGGTGGATTCGCTCCACGCCACGCTCAACGCCCCGGACATGCCGCCCCGCGAGCGCGCCCGGCTGGCGCTGCTCAGTTTGTTCGGGATCGTCTTCGGTCTGCTCGGCTACGGCTGCCTTATTATGTTGGGCGGGTTCGTCGTGATGGTGTCGCCGTTCGTCGGACTTCAGGTGTAGCGCGCGAGGGTTCCGCCGTGGCCGTGCGAATTCTGACCGCCGGGCTGTGCCTCCTGCTCGCCCTCGGCTGCGCCAAGCGTGGCGCGAAGACCGTCCCGGCGAAGGACGAGACCGCGAAGCCGGTCGCCGACAAGAATGGCAAGGCCGACGAGCCGAACTGGCTCACGGACCCGCGGTTCAAGACGGACCCGCCCGCGGGCCAACCGCTACCGGACGCCCCGTCGCCCGGCAAGCAGCCCTGGGGCATCCCGCCGCCACAGGGCGGGTGGCAGGGGCCGAACGCGGGCGCGCAACCGGTTCAGCCGGCCGCACCCGGCGCGCCGCCGCCCGCGCCCGGCGCGCCGATCCCGCCGGGTATGGGTGTGCTTCAGCCGCAACCGGCGCCCGTCGCGACGCCCGCGGCCAAGCGGGTCGAAATGGCCGACATGAAGGAAGTCTGGATCTTCATCGAGAACGCGTCCGGCGCCAGCGGAAAGATGCCGTCGCAGTTGCTGACCTATCAGGCGCTGATCGCGGCGAAGTCACCGGCCGCGGACTTGGTAAAGGACGGGACCATCTTCCTCACCGGTGCCACCGTGCGCGAGAGCGTGTGGGCCTACGAGACGCAGGCGCTCACGAGCGGCGGGTTGGTCGCCACCCAGAGCGGCGTCGAGACGCTCACCGCCGCGGAACTGAAGACGCGCCTGGGTAAGTAAACAAGAAAAGAACCACAGATAACGCAGAGGACGCAGATCAAAACCAGGAGAAGAATTTGTTCTGAAAACACTCCTGGTCTTCGGTTTTGATCTGCGTCCTCTGCGTCATCTGTGGTTCTTGATCGGTCTTCTTCTGGAATCCGAAATGCCGACGGTTTACATCAACGACAAGCCGGTCGAGATCGGCACCCAGAAGCTCAACTGCGTGCAGGCCGCCGAACTGGCCGGCGTGTTCGTGCCGCACTACTGCTGGCACGAGGCGCTGTCCGTCGTCGCGTCGTGCCGCATGTGCCTCGTCGAGATGGGCGACCTCAAGGACGGCAAGGTGACCATGCAGGGGCGGGTGCTGCCCGGCTGCCAGACGCCCGTCAAGGACGGGTCCGTCATCGTCACCGGCGAGTACGACAAGCGCGACCCGTCGCTCCCCGCCCTGCCCTACGACCCCGGATACACGAAGGCCGCGCCCCTCGGCGACCGGGCGAAGAAGTCGCAGGCCGACACGCTCGAAGGGCTGCTCATCAACCACCCGCTCGACTGCCCGGTGTGCGACAAGGCCGGCGAGTGCAAGCTCCAGGACTTCTCGTACAAGTACGGGCGGTCCGAGTCGCGCATGGTGGACGTGAAGAACACCCCGCCGAACAAGCCGCATATCTCCAGCACCATCGCGCTGTTCACCGACCGCTGCATCATGTGTACGCGGTGCGTGCGGTTCACCCGCGAGATTTCGGGCACCGCGGAGTTGTACGTCACCGGCCGCGGGCACCACGAGGAGATCGACGTGTTCCCCGGCCGCCCGCTGGAGAACAAGCTCGCGGGCAACGTGGTCGATCTGTGCCCCGTCGGCGCGCTCGGTTCCAAGGACTTCCTCTACAAGCAACGCGTCTGGTACTTGAAGACCACCGACGGCGTATGCAACCGATGTTCCACCGGGTGCAGCACCTACGTCGATACGAACAAGGACATCGTTTACCGCCTCCGCGCCCGGTACAACCCGAAGGCGCAGGGGCACTTCATGTGCGACGACGGCCGCTACGGCTACCACCACGCGAACAGCGGCGAGCGGTTCGTGCGCCCCGTCGGGAAGACCGACGGCCGCTTCAAGCCTGTCGTATGGAGCACGCTCCTCCCGCAACTGAAGCAGGAGTTCGCCGACGCCGCGAAGGCCGGCGCGAAATCTGTCGTCGCGGTGCTCTCGCCGTTCCTCACGGTGGAAGAGGCGTTCCTCCTCGGCAGTTACTTCAAGTCGCTGTCGAGTGACGTGCGGCTCGTGTTGGGGCCGGTCCCGCTGATCGGGCAGGACGACACGTACCCGAAGAACGCGAAGGGCGAATCGGTCACGCCGGTGACGTTCACCATCCGCGCCGAGAAGGCCCCCAACCGCGTCGGCGTCGAGGAAGTGCTAAAGGCGCTTCAGGGCGAAGTGATCGCGTTCGCGAGCGTCGCGGGGGAATCGCTCGCCGCGATGTGGTTCGCCGGCGGCTACCCCGACCCGTCGCACCTCGACGCGCTGATTCCTTCAGGCTGGAAAGCGCCCGCGCTACTGGTGTCGCAGGACTTGCTTCCGACGGTGGTAACGGCGTCCGCGAAGTACGTCCTCCCCGCGACGACCGGCTTCGAGAAGGACGGGACGTTCGTGAACCACGCCGGCTACGCGCAGACGTTCGCGCGCGCCGCGAAGCCGCCGGTGGAGACGCGGACCGAGTTGCAACTGGCGTTCGACCTGCTCGGCCGCCGCGGGCTGGTGCAACCGGCCGCGGTGCGGGCGGAGTTGGCGACGGCCGTGGCGTTCTTCGCGGAACTGGCGGCCGAGCAGAAGCCGACCCCGCGGGCCGTCAGTGTGTGAGTTGATTTTGTCTTTGACCTCCCCCCTTGAGGGGGAGGTCGGATCGCGCAGCGATCCGGGTGGGGGGTGAAACGTCGCTCCTACCGAATAGCTTCACCCCCCACCCGGCGGCGAAGCGCCGCCGACCTCCCCCTCAAGGGGGGAGGTCATGCAACAAGGCCCGTCGGGCACAGCCCGACTCACGCAGACGAGAGCCATGCCGACCTTCGACCTGACCACCACCGCGATCGTCATCGTCGGCCTCATCGGGGGCATCCTGGGCGTGTGCGGCTACCTCACCCTCGGCGAGCGCAAAATCTCGGCGTGGATGCAGGACCGCGTCGGCCCGAACCGCGTCGGCCCCGGCGGGCTGCTCCAGCCGCTCGCCGACGGCGGCAAATTCTTCCTCAAGGAAGAAGTGATCCCCGACCACGTCGATAAAGTCTTCTACCTGCTCGCGCCGGCGGTCGCGGTCGGAACCGCGCTCCTGGCGCTCGCGATCGTGCCGTTCGGCGCGACCACGCCCGCCCCGGACCCGGTGGCGGCCACCCGACCCGACGCGGTGGCGACGTTCACGCAGCAGCAGAAGGAGTACGCCGACACGTTCAACTTCGTGCTCGCGCCGGGCCTGGACATCGGCGTGCTGTACATCTTCGCGCTCGGCTCGCTCGCGGTGTACGGCGTGATCCTCGCCGGCTGGAGCGCGAACAACAAGTACTCGCTCCTCGGCGCGCTCCGCAGTTCCGCCCAAATCATCAGTTACGAGATCCCGCTCGGCATGTCGGTGCTGGGCGTGTTCATCGTGGTCGGGTCGCTGAACCCGGAGAAGATCATCGCGTGGCAGTTGTCGCACTGCTGGTTCGTGCTGTTGCAACCGCTCGCGCTCCTGCTGTTCATGGCGAGCACCTACGCGGAGAGCAGCCGGCTGCCGTTCGACCTGCCGGAAGCGGAACAGGAACTCGTCGGCGGCTACCACACCGAGTACAG
>JAYUBA010000680.1:0-5830 GCA_043741075.1 Frigoriglobus sp. | reverse complement strand
TGCGTTTGACATCCATGTCGAAGTTGTTACCGATCTCGTTGAGGAACCGCGAACCATCCCTGGTTTACGGGCAAGACCCTACCGTGGTTGGCGGAATGCCGCCAGAGAGCTTTCGAGCAGGTTCATCTCGGCGAGCGAGAGCAGGAAGGCGAGCGTCGATTCGGCCCCCTGGTTCCGGTTCACGCGGTCCTCCTGGAGGCCGTCGTAACACCCGCCGGTGGCCGGGTCGTACAACTCCTGGCCGAGGTCGTTGCGCCCGAGGAACCACTCGAACGCCGACCGCGCCTCCGTCAGCCACGCCGCGTCCTGCGTGACGCGGTACGCTTCCAGGCACGCGGAGACGGTCGCGTTGGCCTCGAGCGGTTGCTGGTCGAACCGGGCCGGCGCGCCGCCCTTGCGGTAGAACCCGTCGGAGCCGATCGCCCGGAAGTGCCCCTGCGGCGCGGTCTGAATCTTGACCAGCCAGCCGAGCGACTGCAACCCCACCTCCAGCGCGCGGGGGTTGCCGGTCTCGGCGCCGGAGGCGATCAGCGCCTGCGGCAGCCGGGCGATGTCGTAGCTGAGGATCTCCTCGAACCACGGCCAGTCCGGGGTGGTGGTCCGGTCGTACACGTCGATGAGGCGGGCCGTCAGCGTGTCGCGGACCTGCGCCGCCAGCCGGTCGCCGCCGAGCCGCCGGTGGTACTCGCGGATGCCGAGCAGCCCGAACGCCCACGTCCGCGGCGAGGTCGTGTCCAGGATCGCGGGCAGCGCGCGGTCGAAGTGCGCCGCCGCCCACGCGGGCAGGTCGGACCGCGGCGACCGGCCGACGCACGTCCCCAGCGCCCACAGCGCGCGGCCGTGCGAGTCCTCGGACCCGCTCTCCTCTAACCAGCGGCGGTCGAACGCCAGGAAGTTGCGGAACCGCTTCGTGTCGGGGTTGAACGCGGCCTGAAGGAACGCGGCGTACCGCGTCGCGAGCCGGTCGATCTCCCCTTCCCCCTGCCCCAGTTCTTCGAGCAGCACCGTGAGCAGCAGCGCGCGGGCGTTGTCGTCGGTGCAGTACCCTTCGGCGTAGTTGGGGATGGTGTGGGTGGCGTGCTGGAGCATCCCGGTCGCGTCGGACATGCGCGCCAGGTGGTCGAGGCGCCAGTCGGGCAGGTCGGCCTGCTGCTCGGCGAGGGTGCGCACCGCGAGCGGCTTGTACGGCTGATTCTGGCGCCCCAACCGCGTCTGCTGGAAGGATTCCATATAGTGCCTCGCCGACTGTTCCCAGATCATCTCGCGGCCCAACCGGTACGCCTGTATGCACATTGCGGACCGCCGCGGTTCGTCGGCCAACAGCCCGCGGATTTGGACCGCCAGCGCCTTCGCGTCGGCGAACGGCACGAGCACCCCGCGGCCGTCCGCCAGCAGCTCTTCGGCGTGCCAGTACGGCGTCGAGACGACCGCCTTGCCGCACCCGAACGCGTACGCCAGCGTGCCCGAGGTGATCTGCGCCGGGTTCAGGTACGGCGTCACGTACACGTCGGCCGCGCGGATGAACTCGGTCAACTCTTTCAGTTCGACGAACCGGTTGTAGAAGATCACGTGCTTGCCGATGCCCAGGGTCCGCGCCAGCCGTTCGAGGCTCAGCCGGTACCGTTCGCCCTGCTCGCGCACCAGCGCCGGGTGCGTCGCGCCGAGCACGATGTAGGCGAAGTTCGGGAACTCCGCGAGGACCTCCGGCATGGCCCGGAGCACGTGCTCGACGCCCTTGTTCGGCGAGAGCAGCCCGAACGTGAGCGCCACCAGCCGCCCCTCGACCCCGAACTGCTCCTTGTACGGGTTCGGATCGACGAACGGCGTGTCGGGGATGCCGTGCGCGATCAGGTCGATCTTCGCGTCGGGGACGCCGTAGATGTCGCGCAGGAAGGTCCGCGCGCGGTCGGTCATCACGACGACCCGCGCGGACAGCTCCGCGAGTTCGATCAGCACCCGCTTCTGGTCGTCGTTCGGCTCGCGCAACACGGTGTGAAAGGTGGTGACGACGGGCATCCGCAGGTCGCGCACCAGGCCCAGGACGTGGCCGCCGGCGGTGCCCCCGTAGATGCCGTACTCGTGCTGGAGGCAGACGACATCGGTGTTCGCGAAGTTGAGGAAGTCGGCCGCGCGGCGGTAGCTCTCCAGGTCCGCTTCGTCGATCTCGAACCGCACCTCGGGCGGGTAGTCGTACCCTTCGGGGCGGTCGTTGACCGGCACGACGAAGCACTCCGCGTCCGGGAACCGGCCGGCGAGCGAGGCGTGCATGTCGTGGGTGAAGGTCGCGATCCCGCACTTCCGGGGCAGGTAATCGCCGACGAACGCGATCTTGCGGATCTCGGAATGGCGCATGCCCGGCGCTCCGTGTTGCCCGTGGGGCGGCTCGTGAGGTGCGCGCCGAGAGGCGACGTGACCGGAAGGCGCACCGCTCTTACCATACGGAACGACGCGGTTCGGGGCGTGTCCCCCGGACCGGATGCGTTCGGGGCGGGCCTACTTTCTCGCCCGTGGCGCCGCGGCTAGAATGGGTGTGCCCGCGGCACCGGGATCGCGCGACCGGCTCCGCGCGTGGCGCGCACTGTCGAGGACGGGACCAACATGAAGTCCATCGGCCCGCAAGGTTTACATGATGTCGAAAATCGCTGAATAGCTTGGTGGGAAATGGGGTTTACGTCAACGTGGGCGGCAGGCCGAGGCAGGGAAAAACGGCTCTATTTTCCACCGTTTCCACAGAACTCGTGGCTAACTCGTGACATCTCGTGACGACCAATTAGCAGGTCGTCGCACCGTCGAAGAGCCGAACGCCCGGCGGATTGCTAGAATGTCGCGTACGTCCCTCGACTCGCTGGAGGAATCGGCTTGCCGTGCGGAATCCCCTGATTTGAGGTAGACATGCCCAAGCCCGTACTGACAGTCGAAACCCTTCAGGAAGAGGCCCGGAAATTCGCCATCACCGAATCGGCGCACCCGGAGCCGACGATCTACGGCGTGACAGACGGCAAGGCCATCGGCACCTACCTCGAACACAAATTCCAGCAGCACCTCGAAACTCGCTATGTCCACGCGCCGGGCAACTCCGCGATGGGAATCGACCTTCCCGGCCTCGCCGTTGACATGAAAGTGACCAGCGTCAGGCAGCCGCAGTCGAGTTGCCCGTTCAGAAGCGCCCGGCAGAAGATTTACGGGCTGGGATATTCCGTGCTGGTGTTCGTGTACGACAAGACCGACGACCAAGCCGCGAAGACGGCGACACTGAACATCGTGCATACGATCTTCATCGAAAAGCACCGCACCGCTGATTACCAGATGACCCGTGGGCTGCTCGAAATCCTCGGGCGGGACGGGAACGAGGACGACCTTGTGGCGTTCATACAGGACAAGATGCTGCCGGTCGATGACATCGAGATGGGTAGGATCGCTCAAGAACTGCTGCAAACCCCGCCGGTTCAGGGATACCTGACGATCTCGAACGCCCTGCAATGGCGGCTGCAATACGCCCGCGTGATTGCGCAGGCGGGCGCGGTGGAAGGAATCCAGCGGATCACATAGGCTCATCCGGCGAAGTCGAACAGGCTTCGCTGCCGATAGATTTGTCGCGGCGCGACGGGCACGATGCCTTCGGACAACAGTTGCCGCAGCACCCATGCGGCCATCGGCGGCGGCACCGCGTTTCCGTACAGCGCGTACTGGTCATAGACCGAGCAAGCCCCGCAATGGTCGTCGGGGAAGCCCTGTATCCGGGCGTACTCAATATTGGTGAGGCGGCGGTAGCGGTCGCCGATCTTGTACCGCTCGTAATGGCGACTGGTCGTCGATGTCAGGGTAGGGGCGACGCCGTTGATGCCGAAGATCGTGTAGCCCATCCGAGCGCCGCCGCCCTGATTGCTCAGAATCTCCACCCCTTGAACAAACTTGTTGACGGGCGTGTTTTTGGGGAGCCACTGCAACGTGGCCTCGGTGAAGTCGAATTCGAGCGGCACCGTCTCTTGCAGGACGGAGCGCACGGCGACAAGCGGCGAGGCGCACGCGAATGTATCGAGATCGGCTGTGAAGAAGTGCCCGCGCGCGGCGACGCCCCAAGTCGGGAACCGCTTCCCGTGCTGCTCGATGGAACTCCAAGTTTGAGGGTTTAACAGCCCGTCGGTTTGCCTCTCGGGAAGCTCATCCTGCGTGGCGAGGCGGATGCGCGGCGCTCCGTCGCCGTTCCCGCTGGTGGTTTTCCGAACCCCGGTGATGAAGACCCGCTGCCGGTTTTGCGGAAGGCCGAAGTGCATGGCGTTGATGAGCCGCCACTCGATCTGGTAGTTGAGGTCGGCGAGCGACGAGAGAATGGTGGCGAAGTGCAGGCCGTCTTCCATCGTCAGGAGTCGCTTGACGTTTTCCAGAACGAAGAAGCGGGGCTGCCTATCCCTGATAATGTCAACGACGGTCTGGAAAAGAGTTCCACGCGGGTCTCGGATTCCGTTTTTCTTACCCGCACTGCTGAACGGCTGACAAGGGAACCCGCCTGTGAGCAGGTCGTGGTCGGGGATGGTGTCGGCAAGGCCGACGATATCGCCTTCGTGAAGCTCCGCTGCTCCGAACCGGCGGCGATAGACTGCGCACGCCTTCGGACAGATGTCGTTTGCCCAGAGTGTTTTCAGCGGGATGGTGTCGGCAGCAACCCGGAAACCACCGATGCCGGCGAAAAGCTCAACGGTGTTCATTAAAAGCCTAACGGTATCGGATCGCAAATGCTGCGGATAGTCAGATTTGCGCGGAATCCGCCAGCGATTTCCACATCGCGAATTTGGCAAGTATCGGTTTTCTGCCGGTCTTTGCCGATCAAGCAGGCGTAGGCTTTCCGGCTTGCCTAGTAGCGGACGGTCGGTTTCGGGCTGCGTGCCATTGTGGTATCCTTCAAGGGCAGAGTTCTGGCGTAATTGTACACGGAAACTCAAAACTCGGCACTGCATGGGCCATAAAAGCCTTTCTGGTAAGGAGATAAATCACTAATGCAATACATCGACCCGGCTATTCACATGATCGAAAACGCTTGATTTTCAAGGCTTTTCGCACGTCTGGCTGGTCCACAGATTCCACGAAATCCCACGTTTTCGGACCGTTTCCAGGGCTTACCCTGTGAATACCCTGCAAGCCTTTTCGCCTGGAATGCGGGGCGTTCGCGGCTTGCCCGCCCGACATCTACCCGTCCGCCTGGCCGCCGTGTGACCGCTCATACCCCGCCCGATGAAGGCACCCGACCATCGCACGAGCCGCTTCTATACGGTCAAGGAGCTTCCCTGCGGGACTCCTCCATGACCGCGAAGCGGCGTCGTGCGGCCCGCCACGGTGCCTTCCCGGCCGGAGGCACTCGCTCCTTCACAACTCGGCACCCGCGGCGGAACGGGGCAGCGGCTCGCACGAGGCGAAACCGCCCCCGCACACGGGAACGGCTCCACTTCTACTTGCTTCCTTTGCTCTCTATGAACAACGCTACGCCCGCCGGCAGTCATTCGCAAACCGTAGTTCCACTTCCGGACGCGCCGGTCACGGGCAGTCCCGTTCCGCACCTGACGAGCATCCACAGCACGCCCACCCGCGGGCCGTGGGGAGACTGGCGTTACCCCGGCAACTGCTCGGGCTACCTGATCCGAGATCTGCTGCGGTTCTTCCAGCCGAAATCCGTCTTCGACCCGATGAGCGGGTCAGGAACCTGCGCCGACGTTTGTCGGGAGATCGGCACCCCCTGCTTCAGCGGCGACATCCATACTGGGTTCGACGCCTGCGACGCGGCAAAGTACCCGAAGCAGCAGTTCGACTTCATCTGGCTGCACCCGCCGTACTGGCG
>JAYUBA010000679.1:0-1708 GCA_043741075.1 Frigoriglobus sp. | reverse complement strand
CGCAGGATAGCAAAGCTAATCGTGTCAGCCGAAAAAGCTGGAAATCCAGGGGTAAACGCACATAACACGCATCGCTTTGCGTTCCTGCCGGTCAGTAGAAGCGGCATGTGCTTACGAAATGCTTGCCTGTTCAAACGGCTGACGACAATTCGCTTCAAACATGACGAACGCTGTGCCGCCGGCATCCGCTCACACCGTCGGCCGCTTCGTGTGCCAGTCGGTCGCGGCTTCGTACATGCGGGCGACGCGTAACAACTTCTCCTCCGCGAACGGCGCGCCCAGCAGTTGCAGGCCGATCGGCAGGCCCGATTTCGTGAACCCGCACGGGATGCTCATGCCCGGTATGCCCGCGAGGTTGCACGACACCGTGTACACGTCCGACAGGTACAGCGCGAGCGGGTCGTCGGACTTTTCGCCGGCTTTGAACGCGGCTGTCGGCGTCGTCGGACCCATCACCACGTCACACGTTTTGAACGCGTCGTCGAAGTCCTGCTTCACCAGCCGCCGCACCTTCAACGCCTTGACGTAGTACGCGTCCTTGTACCCGCTGCTCAGCACATAGGTGCCGAGGATGATGCGCCGCTGCACTTCCGGGCCGAAGCCCTCCGCGCGGGACTTCGAGTAGGTCGCGATCAGGTCGCCCTTTTCGGCGGTGCGGTGGCCGTAGTGCATGCCGTCGAAGCGGGCGAGGTTGCTCGACGCCTCCGCCGGCGCGACGATGTAATACGCCGCCAGCGCGTACGGGCTGTGCGGCAGCGACACGTCCACCAGCGTCGCGCCGAGCGTCGCGTACTCCTTGAGCGCCAGCCGCACGGCCGCTTCTACTTCGGTGTCCAACCCCTGGCCGAAGAACTCCTTCGGCACGCCGATGCGCAGCCCCTTCACCGGCTGGTCGATGGTCCGCGTGTACGCCGGCACCGGCTCGTTCACGCTCGTGCTGTCGCGCGGGTCGTGCCCGGCGACGGCTTCGAGCATCAGGGCGCAGTCGCGGGTGTCGTGGGCGAACGGCCCGACCTGATCGAGTGAGCTGGCGAACGCGATCAGCCCGTACCGCGACACGCGGCCGTAGGTCGGCTTCATACCGACGATGCCGCACAGCGCGGCCGGCTGGCGGATCGAGCCGCCGGTGTCGGTGCCGAGCGCCACCGGTGCCTGGCACCCGGCCACGGCCGCCGCGCTGCCGCCGCTGGAGCCGCCGGGAACGCGCGTCGTGTCCCACGGGTTGCGTGTCGTTTGGAACGCGCTGTTCTCGGTAGACGACCCCATCGCGAACTCGTCCATGTTCGTCTTGCCGAAGACGATCGCGTCTTCGGCGATGAGCCGCTGGACCGCGTGCGCGTCGTAGGGCGGGACGAAGTTCGCCAGCATCTTGCTCGAACAGGTGGTGCGAACGCCCTTAGTGCAGAGCACGTCCTTCACCGCGACCGGCACGCCCGCGAGTTTGCCGAGCGGTTCACCCTTCTGGCGCTTCGCGTCGATCGCCGCGGCGCGGGTGCGGACCGCGCCGGCGTCCGGCGCGAGCATGAACGACTTGAGCTTCGGCTCGCGCGCCGCCTGCGCCGCGAGGAACGCGTCCGCGATCTCCACGGCGCTGGCCTTGCCTTCCGCCTGAAGCGCGAGCAGTTCGGACGCGGTCATTTCGATGAGGGGCATGCGTATTCCTCCTGAGCGGGGGGCGTAAGCCCCCTGTGGTCTTCAACGCACAGGG
>JAYUBA010000678.1:0-1710 GCA_043741075.1 Frigoriglobus sp. | reverse complement strand
CGGAGGACGCCGCCGACAAGATACCGGAGCGGGAGATGAGGAAGGCCGGGGCCGACGGGCGGGCGGTGAACGAGCGGTATCACATCAAGAAAGACGGGAGCCTCTTTTGGGGCAGCGGCCTCGTCCAACCGCTGCGGGACGGCGGGGGCGTCGTCGGGTTCCTCAAGATCATGCGGGACATGACGGAGCGGCGGGAGGCCGATAAGCGGCTGCGGGACAGTGAACTCCGCTACCGCAACCTGTTCGAGTCGATGGACGAGGGGTTCTGCGTGGCCGAGGTGGAGTTCGACCCGGCGGGCCGGGCCAATGACTACCGGATCGTGGAGATGAACCCGGCGTTCGACCGGCACACCGGTCTGCGGAACGCCCTGGGCCAGTCGATGCGGCAGGCCGTCCCCGACCTCGAAGAGTTCTGGTTCGAGACTTACGGGCGGGTGGCGGCGACCGGCGAGCCGATCCGGTTCATCCACCAGGCCGTCCCGTTGGAGGAGCGGTGGTTTGAAGTGTACGCCTTCCGGCTCGGCGGTGACGGGACCAATCGGGTCGCCATCCTATTCAACGACATCAGCGACCGCAAACTGCACGAACGGGAGCGGGACGAACTAGTCGGCCAGTTGCGGGAGGCCGACCGCCGCAAGGACATATTCTTGGCGACGTTGGCCCACGAACTCCGCAACCCGCTGGCCCCGATCCGCAACGGGTTGCAGGTCATCTGCATGGCCGGGGTGACCGGGGCGGTCGAGAAGGCCCGGTCGATGATGGACCGGCAAGTGACGCAGTTGGTCCGGCTGGTCGATGACCTCCTGGACGTGAGCCGGGTGACGAGCGGCAAGTTGGAACTCCGCAAAGGGCGGCTCGAATTGAGTGCGGTCATCGACGCCGCCGTGGAGACAAGCCGCCCGGTCATCGAGCAGGCGGGCCACGAACTGATCTTCGCCGTGCCGGACGAGCCGATCTTCGTGAACGGGGACCACACCCGGCTGGCCCAAGTCGTGTCCAACCTGCTGAACAACTCGGCCAAGTACACGCTCCGAGGCGGACACGTCCGTCTGGCGGTCGAACGGGACGGCGAAATGGTGTTGGTGTCGGTGAAGGACGACGGCATCGGCATCCCGCCCGCCATGCTGAACAAGGTGTTCGAGATGTTCACGCAGGTGGACCGGACGCTGGAAAAGACTACGGGCGGGCTGGGCATCGGGCTGTCGCTGGTGAAGGGTCTTGTCGAGATGCACGGCGGGACCATTGAGGCCCGCAGCGACGGTGAGGGCAAGGGGAGTGAGTTCGTCGTCCGCCTGCCGGTCGTGACGCCCGACCCCGGCGTGGCCGATCCCTCGAATGGGCAGGACGAAGAGGTCGTGACGCCGGGCCTTCGTCGCATCCTCGTCGTGGACGACAACATGGATGCGGCGGACTCGCTCGCCCAAATTCTCGAACTGCTGGGCAACGAGGTCCGCACGGCCTACGACGGGGAAGCCGGGGTGCAGGCGGCGGGCGAGTTCCGGCCCGCCGTGGTGCTGTGCGACATCGGGATGCCGAAGGTGAACGGCTACGAAGCCGCCCGCCGCATCCGGGCCGAGAAGTGGGGAAAGAATATGGTACTGGTGGCCCTGACCGGGTGGGGGCATGACGACGACCGACAGAAAAGTGCGGACGCCGGGTTCAACTTCCACTTGGTCAAGCCGCTCGAAACCGCCGCCCTGATGAGGTTGC
>JAYUBA010000677.1:0-1711 GCA_043741075.1 Frigoriglobus sp. | reverse complement strand
TTGAAACACGCGAATACTTTCAGAATCGGCCAGGAGTTGCAGAACAACTGCTGGTTCTGGCTCGGGGAGTGATCGCCTTGAGGAGTGTGTTTGCGCTTCTGCCGACTTTGTGGTATGGTACCTTTGGTGCTCCTTCGGATCACCGGCAAGGTTCATTTCGAGGCAAGCGCTGTTCCCATCCGTTCGGTGGGCAGTGCGCTTGCCTCATCCGGGCAAGACACTTCGGTCCCAGTGCGAGGGGCTTGGAGGTCTGTCATGACCCGTTCTCTCACCGCTCCCGTCCAGGACGCTCCGACTGTCGCCTCACTTCTTGGTATCACGTACTCGGCGAGCGAAATGAAATCGTTCGGCCCGCCACCCGATCCGCTCGACGGCTTCGTCACGTTCTTCGACCCTGGGTGGAACATTCTCATGCTCCTTTCCCTGGCCCCCAAAGAGAAAGGGCGGCTCTTCTCTGATCAGTCCTGGTACGACACCGAGCCTTTCGCGAAGACCGAGGAGCTTCCCCGTTACCACCAAGTGCGCATCGGGCCGGTCACCAACTCGACCCGCAAGAGCTTCGATGAGCAGCGCAAGTTGCTCCCTGCGGGCGAAGAAGTGCCGACTGCCCGAGTGTGATCGCCGCGTTGGTGACCCACTTCCTGGCCACTGGCGAGCGCCTGCTGCCAGGCATCTGGGTTCGATGCGCGGACCAGACCTCGCGGGGCTCCCGCGTCTTCGTCGGCGCTTCGTTTCCGGCGGCCTGTGCGTCGGCGGCGGCTGGGACGTCAGCCGCGGCGGCGGCCTTGGGTTGGCGTCCTCCCGGAAGTTCCCGTGAGCCTTGCGTCCTTGAAGCCTTGCGGCTTCTGGAACCCTTCCCCGGCAGCTCTGCTGCCGGGGGTTTTTGCAAGCACATCTCGCAACAACACATGACGGACAGTCACCCGCGTCGGGCGCGGAGCCGGAAAGCACGTGGAGACAGAACGCAACGACAAAAATGCCCCACCCCGCGAAGGGTGAGGCGGCCGCAATCCGGGGACTGCGGCGGGGTATTCTCAGAAGGGCACGTCACCGTTCGACTCGATGTGGACCTGGGTGCGCTGCGCGACGCACCAGTTGTAGGCCTGCTGGACGAGGTAGAGCAGGACCGGGATGTCATGGATGCGGAAGCTGGCGTTGCCGTGCCACTGCTCGTCCTTGTCCCGCCATGACCGACTCAGGGTGAGCGCGTACTGCGTGTACTCCTCCTGCTCGCTCACCTTCACCACCTTCGCCCACACCGCCACCTCGACCCGCGTCGTGCGGTCCGAGTTCGCCGCGAAGCTCGCGGCCGGGCGGTTGGGCTTGGGTGCCGGTGCCGGTGAATCCCCCGCGTGCCCGTTCGCGGACGGCTCGGTCATCGGCGTTTCCACCGGCGGGTCGGCGACGGCCGTGCCGTTCTGTTCCGCCCCGTCTTTCTTCTTCCTCGACATGGTCAGTACTCCCCTTGTTTGAGTGCGGCCTGGCGGTCCCACCAGTTGAGATGCCATCGGCCGTGACAGGTGAACTTCCGTGCGGTCGCGAGCCCGCCATTGCGGCACTCTTCCTTCGTGAATCCACGCCTCCGTCTCGGATCGAACCCGGGCTTGAACTGTCCCCGGTCACGCGGCCTGGGCATGGCTCGCCTCCGGGAGCATCAGCCCGTTGAGGCGGATGGTCTGGGCGACGAACTGTTGCGGGGCCGCGACGGCGC
>JAYUBA010000676.1:0-1712 GCA_043741075.1 Frigoriglobus sp. | reverse complement strand
ACCAGGGCACGCCCGCCGGCCGCGCCGGCGCGCCCGCGTCCGACGCGACCATCCGCAACCTCGTGCCGGGCCTTTCCACCAGCGCCACACAAAAACACTTCGACCTGCTCCGCGAACTGAACGCCGAGCAACTCAAGCAGAAGCCGGGCGACGCGGAGCTTGAGGCGGTGGCGGCTTCCTACGAACTCGCGTGGCGGATGCAGAAGAACGCGCCGGACGTAATGGACATCGCGAAGGAGACGACCGCGACGCAGAAGCTCTACGGCATCGGCGCGAAGGAAACGGACAACTTCGGTAAGCAGTGCCTGATGGCCCGGCGGCTGAGCGAAGCGGGCGTGCGGTTCGTGCAGGTGACCTACGGCGACAACTCCGCGAACCCCGCGTGGGACCAGCACTCGAACCTGCCCAAGCACGGCGACCACGCGCGGGCCGTCGATAAGCCGATCGCGGGGTTGCTCGCGGACCTGAAGCGGCGCGGGCTGCTGGACGACACGATCGTGTGGTGGGGCGGGGAGTTCGGCCGCACGCCGTACGCGGAGAAGAACGGCACCGGCCGCGACCACAACCCCGGCGGGTTCACGGTGTGGCTGGCCGGCGGCGGGTTCAAGCCGGGCTTCTCGTTCGGCGCGACCGACGAGTTCGGTGCCGCGGCGGTGGAGGACAAGGTTCACATGCACGACCTGCACGCGACCATCCTGCACCAACTCGGCCTGAACCACGAGAAGCTGACGTTCAAGTACGCCGGCCGCGACTTCCGCTTGACGGACGTTCACGGCCACGTCGTGAAGGACGTGTTGGGGTGAACAGAGTCGCGCCCGGCTCGAGCGCGTTAGCCCCAGACCGGCGGCTCGGTCGGTGCCGGCGACGGGGAGGGCGGGTTCACCGGGTGCGGGAGGGTCGGGTTCTCCGGCACGCCCGGCTGCCCGATGTCCGGCGGTAGCGTCGGCCCCTTCAGCGGGTCGTCCGGCAGCGGGGTCGGGTGCGGCGGGGTGGGAACGTCCGGCCCCGGCGGGGGCGGAATGCTCGACGCGTTCACGGTGCGGTCTCCGTTTCTCGAATGAGGGTGATCCCGGAAGAGTTTGTTGCAACCGCCGTGCCGCCGGGCGCGACTGTGCCGGGCGTTCCGGTGGCGGCGAGTGTGCCGCCGGCTCCCGGTAGCGGTAGTCCCTTGTACCGGACCGGTATACGAGAGAGAATACACCTTGAGGTGACTAGCCCCCGCTCGTCAGGGTGACCCCATGCGCGCCCGGTTGGTGTCCGCCGACGGCGGCCCGTCGATCGACCTGTCGAAGGACATGACGCTCTTCGGCCGGGACGAGGACTGCGACGCGCGCCTCGACCACAAGAGCGTGTCCAAGCTGCACTGCGTGATCGTCAAGACCGACGGGCTGCTGCTGCTGCGCGACCTGGGCAGTACGAACGGCACGCGGGTGAACGGCCAGCGCGTCCGCCGGGCGGCGCTGTTGCCCAACGACACGCTGTCCGTCGCCAACCTGAAGTTCGTGGTCAAGTTCGGGGTGGAACTGGAAAGGGAGGACGCCGAGGCCGGCGCGCGGCAGGCGAAGAAGGACGCGCTGGCCGCCCAGTTCCGCCGCAACGCGCTGCCCGACGTGTACCCGGAGCCGAAGACCCCGAAGTAGTGCGGGTGCGAGTGTGAGAAAAGGCCGAAGGCCAGAGCCGCAATGGGTTCTGGCCTTCGGCCTTTTCTCGCA
>JAYUBA010000675.1:0-5858 GCA_043741075.1 Frigoriglobus sp. | reverse complement strand
GCCGCGCGACGGTCAACCCGGACGGCTCGCTCGCGCGCCTGCCCGCCGACGCCCCGAAGGACCTGCCCGGCGCGGTGTACCTGTCGAGCTACGAGTCGTACCTCGTGCTGAACCAACCGGTGCCGGACAAGCCCGGCCGGGCGCCGACGCGGCGGTTCCTCCAACTCCGCGCGTTCCTCGACGTGCGCGTCGGCGCGGCCGTTCACAACATCGACCTGGAGCCGGGCGGGCGGTGGTTCACCTCCAACGCCGTCGAGCCGGGCGGCAAGTCCCCGGACGGCCTCGAGTACCTCCAGTGCTGCATCGGCGAGGGCGCGGCGGCCACGCTCGGCGAGGACGCGAAGAAGCCGCGCCTGGCCGTCGGCGACACGTTCGAACTGGGCGACCGGTGGTGGAAGGTGATCGGCGTCATGCGCACCCGCGGCACCACCTACGGCTCGGAAATCTGGACCGGCGTCGAGAACCCGGTGGTGCGCGCGACCGGCAAGGGCGACAAGTTCACCACGCTCGTGCTCCGCATGGCCGACGACTCGGACGACTCCGCGAAGGCGATGGCGTACTTCCTGAGCGAGGTGTACGAGGCGGCCAAGCTGAAGGCGTTCTCGGAACCGGAGTACTACAAGGAGCTGACGAAGACGAACGAGCAGTTCCTCACCGCGATCGTGATGATGGCGGTCATCATGGCCGTCGGCGGCATCTTCGGGGTGATGAACACGATGTTCGCGTCGATCGCGGCGCGCATCAAGGAGGTGGGGGTGCTGCGCATCCTCGGGTTCAAGCGGTGGCAGATCCTGATCTCCTTCATGATCGAATCGCTGGCGATCGCGCTCGTCGGCGGGTTGCTCGGCTGCCTGCTCGGCTACCTCGCCAACGGCTTCGAGGCCGCGAGCACGCTCTCCGGCGGGCAGGGCGGCGGCAAGAGCGTGACGCTCACGATGCAGGTCGATTTCCAGATCATCGCGACCGGGCTGCTGTTCACGCTGGTGATGGGCCGGCTCGGCGGGCTGGTCCCGGCGCTGTCCGCGATGCGGATGGAGATTCTGGACTCGCTGCGCTGAGCGCCCCGCCCGCGGCGTGGTACACTGGGGCGACCCGCCCCCCGGAGTCCGCGCCGATGCGCCTCACGTTCTTCGCCGCGCTCATGCTGCTCGCGTCGCCGGTCACGGCGACGGCGGGAGAAGTCTCCTTCGAGCGCGACGTGCTCCCGGTGCTGACGCGGGCCGGGTGCAACGCCGGTGCGTGCCACGGCAACCTGAACGGCAAGGGCGGGCTGAAGCTCTCCCTCAAAGGTGAAGACATCGTCGGCGACTTCGCCGCGCTCACCCGCGACATGTTCGCCCGGCGCACCGACCCCATCCGCCCGGACGAAAGCCTTCTGCTGAAGAAGGCCACCGCGCAGGTGCCGCACGAAGGCGGGGCGCGGTTCGCGCGATCGAGCGGCGAGTACGCCATCCTCCGCGACTGGGTTTCGCGCGGCTGTCGGCAGGATACCCCCGGCGGCCCCGCGCTCGCAAAGTTGGTTGTCGCGCCCGCGAGCAAGATTCTGGTGGACCCGGCCGACCGCTTCCGGGTCTCGGCGGTCGCGCACTTCTCCGACGGCACCGCGCGCGACGTGACATCGCTCGCCGCGTTCGAGTTCACCGCGGTCGGCGTGGCGAAGATCACAAATGCGGGCGAGGTAATCCGCGAGCAGACGGGCGAGGTCGTGCTGCTCGTGCGCTACCTCACGATGGTCGAACCGGTGCGCATCGTGTTCCTGCCGGACCGCCCGATACCGGAGATGAGCGGCCTCGTCGCGAACAACGAGATCGACAAGCTCGTCTTCGCGCAGTTGAAGGAACTCCGCCTGAAGCCGGCCGAACTCGCCGCGGATCACGTCTTCCTGCGCCGCGCGTTCCTCGACGCCATCGGCATCCTTCCTACGCCCGCGGAGACGCGCGCGTTCCTGGCGGACCCCGACCCGAAGAAGCGCGAGACGCTCATCGACGCGCTGCTCGCGCGGCCGGAGTTCGCGGAGTTCTGGGCGCAGAAGTGGTCGGATTTACTCCGCAACGAGGAGAAGGCACTCGACAAGAAGGGCGTCGCGGTGTTCTACCGGTGGATCGCGGCGCAGCTCGCCGCGGACCGCCCGCTGAACGAGTTCGCGCGCGACATCATCGCGGCGCGCGGCAGCACCTACGCCAACCCGCCGGCGAACTTCTGGCGCGCCGTCCGCGACCCGCTCCAGCGGTCCGAGTCCGTCGCGCAGGTGTTCCTCGGCACCCGCATCGGCTGCGCGCGGTGTCACAACCACCCGTTCGACCGGTGGACGATCGACGACTACTACGGGTTCGGGGCGCTGTTCGCCCGCGTCGATTACCGCGTGCTGGAGAACACCAAGCGGGACATGCTCGACAAGCACGAGTTCGTCGGCGAGCAGATCGTGTGGCAGAACCGCACGGCCGAGATGCCGAACCCGCGCACGAAGCAGAACGCGAAGCCGCGCTTCCTCGGCGCGCCGACGCCCGATATCGGCGACGGCGACCGCCTCGGCGCGGTCGCGGAGTGGATCGCGTCGCCCACGAACCCGTTCTTCGCGCGGGCGCAGGCGAACCGCATCTGGCTGCACCTGATGGGCCGCGGGTTGGTCGATCCGAACGACGACTTCCGCGCCACGAACCCGCCGTCGAACCCGGCGTTGCTCGACTGGCTGGCGAAGGACTTCGCGAGCGGCGGCTTCCGCCTGAAGCGCACCGTGAAGACGATCATGTCGAGCCGCACCTACCAGCTTGCGGCGACCGCCCGCGACCGCAGCACGATGGGCGACGACTTGCACAACTCGCACGCGACCGTGCAACCGCTCGAAGCGGAGCAACTGCTCGACGCGCTGTCGCAGGTGACCGGCGTGCCGGTGCCGTTCAAGGGCTACCCGCTGGGGATGCGCGCGAACCAGATTCCGGCCCCGCCGCAGAGCGGGCGGCGCGGGTTCGAGGGCATGGGCGAGAAGTTCCTGAAGACGTTCGGCAAGCCGGACCGCCTTCTGACGTGCGAGTGCGAGCGGAACGACGACCCCGGCTTGCTGCAAGCGTTCCAGCTCATCACCGGCGAGTTGATGAACTCGCTGGTGCGGGATTCCGACAACCGCCTCGGCAAGATGCTCTCCGCGGGCAAGTCCGACACCGAGATGCTGGAGGAGTTCTACTTGGCGGCGCTGTGCCGCTCGCCGACCGTGGCGGAGTCGAAGAAGCTGCTCGCGTACCTCGCCGTCGCGCCGGACCGTCGCGCCGCGTGGGAGGACGTGCTGTGGGCGCTGCTCAACAGCAAGGAGTTCCTGTTGCGGAGGTAGGCCGATGCGAGCCGAGATTAGTTACGACTTGGTAATGGAAGAGGAGATGTCGTTCGTCGAAGGTACGTTCCGCTTACCGGACGAGGAATGGCAGGTGTTCATCTTCATCCGGCGAAACGTCACCGACCGGCCGATCTGGTGGCACAGCCAGTGGGCAAGCGGAGCGACTGGGGTTACGGTCACGTTCCCGAATGAACGGGTGCTGAACAGGAAGGCGGTCGAGGCAGTGCTGACCGATGCGACCGGCGCGACGGAATGGGCCGAAGTGCGCGGACCGGATTCGATGCATCTGAGGTGAAAGTGTTTTTTAGCCCCGGAGGGGCGACCGATGGTAGCCAGGGGTGAAGCTCGCGCCTCGCGAGCGCAACCCCTGGAACCGACGCGCAATATAGGATGTAGCCCCGGAGGGGCGACAGAACGGATCGCGAAGGCTCTGCCGCCCCTCCGGGGCTTGGCGCTATTGGTTTGCTCGATACCCAGGGGTTGCGCTCGCGAGGCGCTCGCTTCACCCCTGGCTACCATCGGTCGCCCCTCCGGGGCTGCTAAGACGCCGCTCCGCGGCTGAAGACAATGAGGTGACGTGTGCGGAATAGCGATTCTCTCTCCCGCCGGGCCGTCCTCCGCGTCGGCGGTACGTCGCTCCTCGGTCTCTCCTTCCCGCAGTTGCTCGCGGCGGCGGAGACGCCGCGGGCCAAGCACACGGCCAGCGCGAAGGCCGTCATCTTCCTGCACCAGTGGGGCGGGCCGGGGCAGCACGAAACCTTCGACCCCAAGCCCGACGCGCCGGACAACGTCCGCGGCTGGTACGGGGCCACCAAGACCAAGCTGCCCGGCGTCATCTTCGGGGAACGCATCCCGAAGATCGCGGCGATGGCCGACAAGCTCACCGTCGTGCGGTGCATGCAGCACGCGATGAAGAACCACAACTCCGCCGGCTACTACAGCCTCACCGGGGTCGCCCCGCCCACCGACGACCAGCGCCTCCGCGACTCGCTCGAACTGTTCCCCGCCTACGGCAGCATCGTCGATAAGCTCGCGCCGGCCCCGAAGGGCGCGGCCACGTTCGTCGCGTACCCGCACGTCATCTCGGACGGCTCCATCACCCCCGGCCAGCACGCGAGCTTCCTCGGCAAGTCGCACGCCCCGCTGTTCGTGAACCAAGACCCCAACAAAGCCGACTTCCGGCTGCCCGAACTCACGCTCCCGGACAACCTCAGCGTGGAGCGGTTGGAGAGCCGCAAGGACATCCTGAAGCTGATCGACGACCAATCCGACCTGCTCGAAACGTCGCTCGTGGCGCAGGGGCTGGACGCCAGCTACCAGAAGGCCGTCGCGATGCTCACCAGCCCGCGGTTCAAGCAGGCGTTCGACCTGTCGAAGGAGAGCGAGAAGACGCGCGACGCCTACGGCCGCACCACCTACGGGCAGGGCTGCTTGCTCGCCCGCCGCGTGGTGGAGGCCGGGGCGAAGTTCGTGAACGTTTACTTCTCGCGCGCGATCGGCGGGAAGGGCCAGGGGTGGGACTACCACGGCTTCAACAAGGAGAGCGTGACGGACCGACTCGACGAGCTGCTCCCCATGACCGACCAGACGTTGCCCGCGCTCATCACCGACCTGGAAGACCGCGGGATGTTGGACGATACTCTGGTGGTGTGGGTGGGCGAGTTCGGTCGCACGCCGAAGATCAGTTCTAACGGGGGCCGCGACCACTGGCCGCAGTGCTACTGTGCGGTCCTCGCGGGCGGCGGCACGAAGCGCGGGTTCGTCTACGGGTCGAGCGACAAGCTCGGTGCCTACGCGACCGCGGGCCAGGCGCGGCCGGAAGATTTGGCGGCGACGATGTTCGAGGCGCTCGGCATCGACCCAGAGGCGGAGGTTCGCGACAAGCTGAACCGCCCGCTGCCGGTCGCCCGCGGCAAGCCGATCCGCGAACTGTTCGCGTAAGCGATTACGGCAGCAGATCGCCCACCAGAAGCGCCGCGTTGGGTATCGCGAGCGGCGACACGCTCTCCGTCGGGCCGAAGGTGAGGTGCGTGCGGTACGCGGTGGCGCCGAGGCCGGTGGGCAGCGGTTGCGGGTCGCGGAAGACGATGAGTTGGCGGTGTTCGAGGTCGATGACCCAGTATTCGGGCACGCCCGCGGTCGCGTACAACTCGGCTTTGGTCGTCATGTCCGTGAACAGCGACTCGTTCGCCACTTCGACAATTAATGCGGCTGTGGTCGGCGTCGTGGTCGCGTAAGTGCGAATCATTCCGGGGACAACGGCGAGGTCCGGGCCGGGGTCGTTGTCGGTGCCGATGTCGAAGCCTTGTTGGTTACGGACGAAATGACCGGCCGGGCAGGCCGAACGAAGAAACTCGTAAGCCGCGCTGAGCGCGAAATCGTGCGGAGGCTTGGGCATCCCCATGACGTACAGCTCCCCGTGAATGAGCATCGTCTTCTTGTCATGGAACAGCCCGGTGCGGGCCAGTTCGCGGTACTCCCGGATTGTGAAGCGGTACGGCGAAAGCGCCCGCGCGCGGGGCGGCGGGGT
>JAYUBA010000674.1:0-1713 GCA_043741075.1 Frigoriglobus sp. | reverse complement strand
GGGGGCTTACGCCCCCCGCTCCGGGGCTACTTCTTGGGCGGCGCGGCCGGGCCGGCGTCCGAGTACGTCAGCGGCAGTTTGAGCAACTCGTCGTGGTTCACGGGTTGGGTGCCGTTCGCCTTGCGGGCACCTTCCTTCGCGCGGGCGGCCTTCACCTCGTCCGCCGTGATCGACGGCTTCGCGTTGTCCGGGTCGGCCTTGTTCCCCCAACTGTTGCGGACGTACGTCAGCACGCCGGCGATCTCGTAATTCTTCAGCACGTTGCCCTGCTGCGGCATCACCGCGCCGTTGTAGATGCGGCCCTTCACGGGGATCGGACCGTTCAGCCCGTACAGCAGGATGCGCGACAGGCGCGCGGGCGAGGCCTGATCGCCCGCGACCCACTCGGAGCCGTCCAGCGGCGGGATGTTCTGCGCCGGCTGGCCCTTGCCCTCCGGCCCGTGACAGGACGCGCAAATGGTCTGGTACTTCTGCTCGCCGATCCGCTTCAGGTCGTCAACGGTCCGCGGGTTCGGCTCCGGCGCGGGCGCGGCCGGCGGGGCCACGTCCTTCAGGTCGGCGCGGTCGTACACGTCGCGGCGGAAGTCGGCGGTGTACGCGCCGATGTAGTACCCGCCCCAGGCGAGCAGGCCGCCGAACACGAGCGACACCCAGAACGGCACCGGCTCGAACCCGTCGCGCGGCTCGGCCTGCTCGCGCATGAGCATCTCGTGCATGCCCTGCACCGAGTCCGACCCGCCGGCACCGGGTTCGTCGCCCCGCTCGTCGCCGCGCTCGGGGTTGTCGTCCACCCCGTCGGCGGTGAGCATCACCGGGTCGTTCATCTGGGTCATGTGCGCGCGGTGCATGTCCGACACGGAGTCCACGCCGGCCGGCGGGTCGGTGTCCGGGGCGTCGCGGTTCGGGTCACTCATTCCTTCGCCTCCGGCAGCGGCACCTCGGCCTTACGCAGCGCGAGCAGGTACGCGACGAGCGCCTCGCCGTCGGCGGTCGGGGTCACCTGGTAGTCCTCCTCCGGCGTGGTCAGCCAGAAGTCGAGCAGGCGCGTCTTCCCCTCGGCGGTCGTGAGGTCGATCGCCTCGGGTTCGCCCGCGAGCGCCTGCGCGGCGACGGTGTCGCCACGCTCCTTCAAGAGGGCGTCCCATTCCTTCGTGCTCGGCCGCCACCGGTAGCCCGGCTTCGCGGTCCACTCGCGGCCGAGTGACAGCGCCTTGTCGCTGCGCCCGCCCACCACCTTCTCGCGCGCGTAGAGGAATGGGGACGACGGCATGATGCTCCACGCGTTCGCCGATCGCGGGTTGAGCAGGTGCGTGTGGTGCCACGTCTCGGACGGGTTCCGCACGCCGATGTTGGCGAGGTCCGGCCCGGTGCGCATGGTGCCGAGCATCGTGGGGTTGTCGTAGATGTAGTCGCGCGACACGGTGCGCCGCAGCCCCCAACTGCGCTTGATGTCGGCCCCGGTCTTCTGCTCGCCGCTGGCGTCCCACCAGTTGCCGAACCGCTCGCTCCGCACCTGCTGCGTGTGGCAGTACATGCACCCGTTGTTCTGGTACACCTTTCTGCCGGCCAGCGCCCTCCCTTGAAGCGGCTGCGGGTACGGGTCGTCGTTCGCGTCCTTCTGGTACGGCTGCTCGTCGCGGAGCTGCCAGAACGGGAACAGAATCAGCCCCAGCCAGCTCGACGAGAACGTGAGCAGCGCGCCCAGGAAGATCA
>JAYUBA010000673.1:0-5867 GCA_043741075.1 Frigoriglobus sp. | reverse complement strand
CGCCCGCGACCGCTTCGATGCGGTCGTCCGCGTCGTCGAACGGCCGGCCGAGCCGCTGCGCGAGGAGCCGCCCGACGGTGGTTTTGCCGGTGCCGCGGTAGCCGACGAGGATGATGTTGTGGGGCATGGGGTGTGGACCGAAGAGAAGACCCCTCACCCGCGGCGAAGCGCCGCGACCTCTCCCCGCAGAGCCGGGGCGAGGTGGACACAGAGCCGCTTCGTGAAGCAACCCGCGCCGAGTCGCTACACGGTTCTGCCGCCCCAACACCTCGCCCCGCGCGAGCGGGGAGAGGTCGGCGAGTCTTCGAGCCGGGTGAGGGGTCTTCGCGACGCGCGCGAATAAACCTGTCGTCCGCGGTGCGAAGACCGCCGCACTCCGCGTCAGTGGTCGTGAGCGCCGCCGAACAGCTTGCTCTTCGGGTCGGCGCGGCCCCACACGTACGCCAGCAGGTCCAGCACCTCGTCGCGCGTCAGCTTGTCCACCAGCCCCTTCGACATCATCGACGTGGGCGACTTCTTCTGTTCGTCGATGTCCGCGCGTTTGATCTCCAGCGGCTTCGCGCTCGCCAGCGGGTTCTCGATCACCTTCACCACCCCGTCCTTCTCCTCCACGATCATGCCGAGGAACACCTTCTCGTTCTTCAGCACGAAGCGGTACGCGGCGTACTTGTCGTCGATCTTCTTGGCCGGATCGAGGATGTGTTCGAGCACGTCCACGCCGCTCTTGAACACCTTCGGGTCGAGCTTCATCAGGTCCGGGCCGAACTCGTTGCCCTGCCCGCCGAACTTGTGGCACGCGATGCACGTCGCCACGGTGAACATCTGCTTGCCGTTGGCGAAGTTCCGCCCGCCCTTCGCCTCCACCTCCTTCACCGCGTCGGCCAGTTCCTCCAGCTTCCACTCGGTGCGCGGGCGGTTGAACTTCAGCAGGTCGTCCTTCACGGTCAGCGGGTTCTTGGCGAGGTACGCCTCCGGGTTCTCCTGATACGCTTCGAGGTCGGCGACCACGTACAGCGCGCCGTGCATCCGCCGCCAGTGGCCGGGGTACGTGCAGACGTAGGGGTAAATGCCCGGCTCCTTCGGCGCGACGAACTTCAGTTGCTCCGCCTGCCGCGTCTGGAGCAACTTGCTCTTCAGCAGCACGACGCCGGCCGGCATGTTCGGGACGTACTGCGCCGCCGCGGCACCCGGCGCGGTCGCGAACGCTTCGGCCGCGTTGCCAACCTTCTCCAGGTTGCCGGGCGTCACGATCACGAAGTTGTGCGGCATGATGTCGGTGTTCTCGAACGCGAACTCCACCGGCTTGTCGGCCTGCACGACCAGCCGTTCCTTGTCGTAGCTCATCTGGTCGAACAGTGTGCCGACGCGGATCATGCGCACGCCGATGTCGGCCAGTTCCTTGCGCGCGGCTTTCGCCTCGGCCGGCGGTAGCAGCGCGGCCAAGCCTTCGCCGAGTTGCATGAAGTCGAGCGCGACGGTCGAAGTGCGCTCCGCGACCGGCGTGGCGCGGATGAACGTCAGCACGGTGCCGAGCGTGGCCTTCGCGTCGTCCTTCGGCCAGTCGCGCGAGTTGATGCGAAGGAGTGCCTGCACCGCGGCGGCGCGGTCGCCGTCGTCGGCGAGGAACTTCGCCACGGCCTTGAAGGCGTCCGCCTCTTGCCCGCGCACGGTCGCCAGCGCGAACATCGCGGACTTGCGGACCACGCGCTCCGGCGACGCGGCCCCGACCTTGAACTCGGCCTTCTCCTTCGGTGTCGGGTTCTTGGCCGCCTCGAACACCGTCTTCTTGTCGGCGTCCAGCACGCGGACGGTGAAGTTGTTCAGCCGCGTGCCGAGCGCGCCGTCGGTGCGGTTCCACACCACGATCGTCTGAACGGGCACCTCGCGGCCGAGATCGACCTCCCACCACGGGTCGTCGGTGCCCTCGTTGGTGTGCGTGGAGGAGCCGTCGGCGTAGGTGCCGCTGGTGTTGCCGTCGATGGCCTTGTTCGCGGCGCCGCCGGACGCGGTGCTGCTCTGGCCCGCCTTGCCCTTGAGCGCGACGTTCGCGCCGTCGCTGAACACCTGCACCTCGGCGAGGGTGAGCGTCCGCTGCTTGCCGGGCAGTTCGATGCGGACGTACCGGCCGCTCACCGACTTGCCGTCCGTCACGGTCTTCGCCAACTCCGGCGGGAGGCCACCGAGCAGCGCCTTCACCTTCGGGTAGAGTGCCGCCCGCGCCGCCGGGTCGCGGACCATCGGCACCGCGTTGATGAAGTCTTGCAGCGCGGCGACGGACTTGGTCGCCTGCGCCCACGCCTTCTCCACCTCGCCGTCGGCGGCGATGAGCGCGACGTAGCCCATCTGTCGCGTCGTAGACGTGTGGCCCTTCGCGGCCAGCGCTTCGAGGGCGGCGCGGCCCGCGGCGAGGTCCGCCTGTGGGCGCGCCGTGAGCAGCCGCGCCAGGTCGAACGCGACGCTCTCCTCGGTCGAGTTCGACTCGTCGTGCGACTTGACTGCGCTGACCAGCACGTCGAGTTCCGGCTTCTTGTCCTGCTTGGCGAGAGCGGCCAGCGCCTCGCGGCGGAACTCGTCGCGGACGCCGGGGCGGAACAGCAGTTCGAGGTACACCGCGGGCGTGCGGTCCATCTTGAGCAGGTCGTCGGTCGCGACGGACTTCAGGAAGTAGCGCGCGCCGGCGGCGGTGGTGAACTTGATCGGCCGCTTCTCCGCGATGGCCTTCTGCACGACCGGGCCGAGCGCCTTCATCGTTTCGCCGGCGACGTGTGCGACGAACGGGTCGGCCGGCTTGTCCTGCGCGACGAACACGACTTCCGCGGCTTCGGGCACGGTGAAGAAGCTGGCGGCGCGGACCGCTTCCATCCGCACGCGCGGGTGGTCGTCGGCCGCGGCCGTCTTGAGTTGTTCGAGCGCGTCCGGCACGCGGTCGCGCCAGTAGGTCAGCACGCGGACGGCCGCGGCGCGTGCGCGGAAGTCCGATGAGAGGAGGACGGTCTTCAGCAGGTCGGCATCGACGACGTTGTGGTACTGGTGGACCCACAGCCCTTCGAGGATGTGGTGCGTCGGGTCCGCCCCGCCCCAGGGGCGCGACACCCACTTCTTGGTGGCCGCGATCACGTCCTCGGTCTTGCGCCCGCCGAGTTCGACCTTCGCGCGATAGCGGACGCGATCCTCGGGGTGTTGAAGTAGGTCGAGTAGGTTCTCAATGCTCTCGCCCGCGATCTTCGGCGACTGCGAGAGCGGCCGGCCCTCGTAGGTGACCTTGTAGATGCGGCCCTTGGTGCGGTCGCGGCTGGGGTCGCGCAAGTTGTGCTGCATGTGCCCGACGATCGGGTTCTGCCAGTCGATGAAGTACAGCGCGCCGTCCGGCCCGGTCTTGCAATCCACCGGGCGGAAGTTCTGGTCGCTGCTGCTCAGCATCGGCTCCTGCTCGGTGCCCTTCAGGCTGCCGCCGTCGTCGGACAGCTTGTACCGCAGGATGCCCTGGAACCCGATGCAGTTGGTGACGATCAGGTTGCCGTCCCACTCCGGCGGGAAGTGCTTGCTGGACAGAATCTCCATGCCGCCGCACGGCCGCGTGCGCTGCTGGTACACCTGCGGCGGGCGGGCGTGCTTCTGCGGGAACGGCAGGTGGCCGCTGAACAGCGGCGCGTGGAACGGGTTCGCGCCGGTGCCGTCCACCACGATGTCCTGACCCCAGCGGTCGAAGACGTGCCCGTGCGGGTTGGCGAACCCGTAGGTGACGTACACGTCGAACTTCTGCGTCCGCGGCTCGTAGCGGAACACGCCGCCGTTGGCGAGCCGCTTCACCGGGCCGTAAGGGTCTTCCACCTGCGTGTGGTGGAACGTGCCCTCCTGGAAGTACAGCGCGCCGCCCGGATCGAGCACGAAGCTGTTCGCAGTGTGGTGGGTGTCGGCGGTGTCCAGGCCGTGAACGATGCGCTCGCGGATGTCGGCCTTGTCGCCGCCCCTGGAGTCCTTCAGGAAGATGAGGTCCGGCGCCTGCGCGACGATGACGCCGCCGTTGTAGAACTCGAACCCGGTCGGGTTCTGCAACCCGTCGGCGAAGACGGTCATCTTGTCGGCCTTGCCGTCGCCGTCGGTGTCTTCGAAGATCAAGAGCTTGTCGTTGTACGGCTCGCCCGGCTTCCAGTGTGGGTAGTTGGGCCACACCGCGACCCACAGCCGGCCCTTCGCGTCCCACGCCATCTGCACCGGCTTGGCTAGTTCCGGCCACGTCGCCTCGTCGGCGAACAGGCTCACCTTCAACCCCTTGGCGACGGTCATGCTCTTGATCGCGTCCTCGCCGGAGAGGAACAGGTGCGTGCCGTTCGGCCCCTTGCCCGGCTTGTTCGTCGTCACCGGCACGAACTTCGGCAGGTTGCTGTCGTCCGGCTTGATTGCGACGCCGCGGGCGGCGGACCAGATGACCTTGTCGCGGTTGGCGGTCATCACGTCGAGCGCTTCGAGTTCCTTTTGAACGACCTCGTAGTTGGTCTGCCCGCCGACGAACTTGAGCCACGCCCGCCCGCCGTAGGTGGAGTAGCCGTCGGTGACGCGATACCGCTGGTACCAGTAGAACGCCTTGTCCTGCACGGGGAGGCGGAGCTTCGCCACGAGTTCGCCCGAAAGCGCCGGATTCGTCGGGCCGAACGGGAACAGTTGCGCGTCGATTGCCTCCGCGAGTTTGCGGTTACCGTCGTCGTTGAGATGAATGCCGTTGATGGTGAGCGGCTTCTCCTTAACCAAGTAGCGGAGCTTCATCGACACGTACAGATCGACGAAATGAACTCCGTTGGCTTTCGCGACTTCGCCCATCGCCGCCGCGTACATCAGTAGGTTCTTGTTGACGTCTTCGCCGTGTGGCAGGTTCGGGGACTTGTGGTCCTCGAACGCGATCGGCGAGAACAGCACCAGCTTTGGGGCGGCTTTGCCGTTGTACTTCTGCGCCTGCGTATGCTTGATGAACGCGGCGAGGTCGTCCTTGAACTTGGGCAGTCCGGGTTCGCCGGCGAACGACTCGTTGTAGCCGAAGAACGCGAAGATCACGTCGGCCTTCGTGCCGGCCTTCTCGAAGCGGTTCGGGTTCACCACGCTCTTGTCCGCGATCATGTTCGGCTGCGGAATCGGCGCGCTGGCGCTGAGCCACTGGTCCGGGGTGCCGAAGTCCTGCGACCGCTGGCGGAAGCTCACTTCGTCGCCGGAGAAGCCGAGGTTGCGGATGACGAGGTCGTGCTCCGGGTGGCGGGCGTGGAGGAACGTTTCGAGCCAGCCGTCGTGCTGCATCCGGTCGGCGAGGGTGTTGCCGATGATGCAGACGTGGTCGCCCTTCTCCAGCTTGAACGGCGGGAGCGGAGCCGGGTCGGCCGCGGGCGGCGCGGCTTCGGCTTGCGGTGTGCTCGGCGCGCCGTCGAAGTACGCGAGGGCGACGACGAGCGCCGCGACCGGCACGAGCAGCAGACCGGCGCGGGAGAGGGAGCGTCCGCCGGGCATGGTGTATCTCCGGGGTAACTGCGACGGGCAATCGGGTAGGTGACGTTTGTTGTACCAGAGCGGGCGCGAAGGGAAACGGTCAACGCGAGATGACGCACGCGACGAGCGCCTTTTCGAACGCGTCCCAATCCAGCCCGTCGGCGAACACTTCGAGGCGGCTGTCGCGGCGGTACGCGGTCGGCGCGACGCTCACCGCGGTGCCGGCGCGGTTCACGCTGACCCACTCGTCCTCGACGCGGAACACGCCCTTCAGCCGCGACGCCTCCTTCGTGCCCGCGAGCAGCGCGAGGAGCTTGCCTTCGTCGAAGATGTCGGCCGGATCGAACACCCAGCCTTTGGCGGAAGAACCTCTCCCCCCAGCCCCCTCCCCTAAG
>JAYUBA010000672.1:0-1717 GCA_043741075.1 Frigoriglobus sp. | reverse complement strand
ACCCGCTGAAGCGGGTCACTACGAACACGAGGCACCAACACCGGCCTCACGCGGCGATCGAGCCGCGACCGGACGGGAGCGGTCTCTCCATGTTCCGCCGCTCGCGGACCGCGTAGGGCCGCTTCCCCTGGCTCTCGTAGTAGACCCGCGTCAGCACTTCGCCCATCAGGCCGAGCGACACAAACTGCACCCCGATCAGCCCGGCCACCGCGCCCAACAGGAACAGCGGGTTCGCGGTCATACCGGGGCCGGTCGTGTACTTCATTATGACTGATGAAACGACGCTCGCGAACCCGGCGAGCATGCACAGCAGCCCGACCCCGCCGAACAGGTGCATCGGCCGCGTCTGGAAGCTGCCCTGGAACTTCACCGTCATCAGGTCGAGCATCACGCGGACCGTGCGCGTCAGGTTGTACTTCGACTTGCCGGCGGTCCGCGGGTGGTGCCGCACGGGAATCTGCGCGACCGCGGCGCCCTGTTGCATGATGAGCGCGGTGATGAACCGGTGCATCTCGCCGTACAGCACCATGCCCTCGAACACCTCGCGGCGCACCGCCCGCTGCGCGCAGCCGAAGTCCTTGAACGGCACGCCCAGCACCTTGCGGATGAGCCAGTTCGCAACCAGGCTCGGCAGCTTGCGCAGGATCAGCCCGTCCCGCCGGTTGAGGCGCTGGCCGAGCACCGCGTCGTACCCGCCCTCGGTCAGCTTGGCGACCATGAGCGGGATGTCGGCGGGGTCGTTCTGGAGGTCGCCGTCGATGGTGACGATCACGTCGCCGCGGGCCGCGTCGAGGCCGGCCTGGGTGGCGGCGCTCTGGCCGAAGTTGCGGCGCAGGCGCACCACCTTCACGCGGTCGTCGGCGGTGGCGACGGCGTCGAGTTCGGCGAACGTGCCGTCGGTGCTGCCGTCGTCCACGAACACGAGTTCCCACGGGCCGCACCGCGCGCCGTCGAGGGCGTCGCGGACCCGCTCGAACAGCGGGCGCACGTTCTCCCGCTCGTCCTTCACCGGCACCACAACGGATAAGAGCGGCATGGGAAAGCCTCGTTGACCCACCCCCAACCCCTCCCTGAAGGGAGGGGAGCAAGAAGGAAGCAGCCCTCTTGCTCCCCTCCCTTCAGGGAGGGGTTGGGAGTGGGTTCTTAAGCCAGCGTCACTTGCGTCATCAGCGGCTCGGAGCCGTACTGCACGAAGTCGGTGTTGAGCAGTTCGATCGGCTGTGCGTCGAGTAGGTCGGCGTGCAGGATGTACGCGCCGGCGGGCCGCGGCGGAAGCCCGCACACGAGGTCGATGCTCTCGCCGGGGTACACGGTCCGCGCGAACTGCCCGCAGGTGCCGCGGTGAACGGTCGCGCCCGTCGGGGTCGTGAGCGTGTACCGGAGCCGGATGCCGCCCGCGCCGCCGGTGGTGAACCGCCACGGCTCGACGGACGCGTTCGCCGCGCGCACGGTCGCGGCCCACCCGCGCCCGGCCGGGAAGTGCGGCGGCCCGACGAGCGACAGGTGCGCGCGGTACGGGCCGGGGCAGTAGTGGTCCGCCACCCACCGGCGGAAGCGGTCCGGCGCGTGCCCCTCGCCGCGGGCCGCCAGCCACTCCTGATAGTAGTCGAAGAACGCGTCCAGCACGGCCGTGCGGCCGACCCCGACGTGCCCGTACCGCGGCCACAGTTGGCGGCGGGCGGTGGCGAGGTCGGCGTCGGTCAGGAGCAACTTCGCC
>JAYUBA010000671.1:0-5869 GCA_043741075.1 Frigoriglobus sp. | reverse complement strand
ACCGCCACGTCGTCGCCGAGCGCGACCTGGATGAGCCGCACGCGGTGGACGAGCGGGTTCAAACCGGTGGTCTCGGTGTCCAGCCCGACCGCCCCCTTCCACCCGGCGACGACTTCGGCGAGATCTGCCACACCGCGGGCGGTGGTCGTGAGTAGGGGCGTCGGGGTGGGTGGGGCCGGTGGGCGCGCGGTGGCCACGGGCACTGGCGCGAACTTCTCCGGCCGCCGGCCGGGGTGCTCCGGTGGGCGAACGGGTGCCTCCGGACACGGGACACAATTGACAGAATCCCCGTGCTCCGCCTCTGAGGGGGATTCTGTCAATTGTGTCCCGTGTCCGGGGTGTGCCTCTTTGCCCAGGGCGAGGTGGGCGAGCAGCGCGGCCCGGTTCGCCCGGATGCGCTCGCGCACCTCCCACGTCAGCGGGGCGAGCGACCGCGCCTTCACGCCGCCGCCCTCGGCCGACAGTGTGATGCCGCGGGCCGCCAGCCAGCGGAGAACCGAAGCCGGGTCGATGCCGGCGGAGTTGGGACGGACCGGGGTGCGGGTGGGTGCGGGAGTGATCACAGTACCTCCTCGTACACGAACTCATGCCCGTCCGGTGCGGGGCCGGCAGCTTGGGCACCCTCCCCGTCGCCCCCGGCGGGGTTCACGTCGTAGACCGGGCTGGACGGCCGCCCCGGACCGGACCGCGTCGGTCCGGCCTGCTGGCGGATCAGGTAGTGCCGCTCGAGGAGATCAAGGGCCGGTTGCATGTCATCGACCGTCTCGAACGAGGCGCGGCACGCCCGGAAGGCGTCCCGCTTGGTGAACGTGGCGAGCCCCTCCGCCCGCACCCACGCCCACACCTTCCACGCCCCGCCGACGACGGGGTTGGTGCCCATCAGGTCGAACGCCGCGACCGCGTGCGGGATGTAGTACTCGCGGCACAGGCGCACCGCCCGCCCCACCGCCCCCGCCCCGATCGGGCCGGTCCAGTCGCCGCCGCCGCCGAGCGCGTCGGCGACGTGTAGTGCTGCCGCCAGCCGGGCGCAGGCCCCGTTCAGCTTGTTCGCCCACCCGGCCAGCCGGGCGAGCGGCCGGCCGGGGGCGAGCTGCGACTCCAGCCAGTTCTCGAACGCCTCGAACTCGGCCCGGGCCGCCGCGTCGAACCCGAGGACGTGCGGCCGGGCGGCGTCGGCCTCGCCCTCTGCATAACCGATCTGCCACGCCCGCTTGACCAGCGCGTGGTAGTGGCCCTGGACCGCGTCCGGGACGGCGGGCGCCCCCACCCGACGCGCCCCCACGTTGCTCCGCGGCAGGGAGTAGTACCACCGCGCCAGGAATCCGCGGCCGCGCAGCACGTCGTTCTCCGCCAGCCCCCGCAGCACCTCGGGCTGGGGGGCGAGGATGCAGGTGAGCGCCGGCTCCGTCACCGAGTCGCGCCCCCGCCCGATGCGCCCGCTCTTGATCTCATCGCCCGCGTGGGCCTTCAGGTACACGTCGAAGTTGGGGCGGTCGCTGTACAGGGTGATGTTCTCCAGGCACTTGGCCTCGGTTGACGCGACCATCAGCCGCCCCCCCTGCAGCACCAGCTCCTTCTTCAGCGACTCGGGGGTGTCGTCCTCGGAGTACAGGAGCGGCCGCGCCGGCACCGCGATCGCCAGCAGTTCGGCCCGCGCCGTCTTCAGCTCCTCGACCAGTGTGGGTTTGTTCTGCACGTCTGGCTTCGCGATCTTCTCCTCCAGGTTCTTGACCCGCTTCTCGGCGATGCGGAACTCGGACTCCTGGGCCTGGATGACCGGGGCGGCGGCCTCCACGAGCTCGCGCTCGAGCTCCAGGACCGGGGCCAGGCCCTTCTTGACCGTCTGCGTCTTGCGCTCGCCCGGCGGCAGGGCGCACATGACGTACTGGTTGGTCGGCTCGGTGAACCCCGGACGCGGCCGGACGGCGACCTTCCGCGCTATGCCCCCGCCCACCAGGCCCAGCCCGACGGCGGCCGGCATATCGACCGGCACCTGGAGTTCGGTGGCCACGGCGTCCGCCCACTCTCCGAGCCAGTCGGGCAGCACCTCCAGAGGGTAGGGCGGCGTCAGAGGCGGCGTGGAGAGGGGCAGCGGGTCCGGCCACGTCTGGACACAATTGCCAGAATTGCCCCCGAACGTCACGTCCGGCCCGCTCAGGCCCCCGCGGGGCAGTTCGAGCCACTCCCCCACCGCGCCCATGATCGCCGGGCCGTCCTTCCCGAGTTCCTTGATCAGGTTCGGGAAGCCGGTGACGGGTTCGCCGGCCTGGAGCCGCTCGGCGGTGTCGTGTACGTCCTTCACCCGCTTGTCGGCCTCCTCGTCGCGGGCGGCGGCGCACACCGCTCGCACGAACGCCTCGACCCGTTCGACCGGCCACCGGCGGAGCAGTCCGCCGGCCAGCGACAGGGCGCACGCGTGGCGGCGGCTCTTGCGCCAGTACCGGCCGAGCAGCGCGGCGGCGGCGACCGCCCCGACGGCGGCGCGGATGTCGGCCGCGGGCAGGCGGGCCGGGTCGCCGAGGTGGTCGCGGAACCACACGCACGGCTCGTCGGTCGGGTGCCCCTTCTTTTCGTCGGCCGGGTACAGCGAGGGCGGGGCGATCGTCTGCCCGCCGGTGCTCCGCAGCTCGAGGAGCAGCGCCGCGTCATCCTGCCCCGGCACCGCCTCGGCACGGCGGACGGGGTCCACGTACTCCTGCGACGCCTTCGCGGGCGCGCCGTCGGCCGCCACGTACCACCAGTGGGACCGGGGGGCGCTCGACCGCCCCCCGACCATGTCGGTCGGGGGGAGGAGGAACGGGGCCGAGGCGCGGGTCTCCGGGCTGTCCAGGTCCACGTCGATCAGCCCGCCGGACGCGTCGCCGAGCAGCAGGCCCAGGTTCGACGCGACGGCCGGGGGGAAGTAGGCGTCCACGTCCGTCTCGCGGATGCGGAGCTCCGGCCAGCCGGGGCGCACCGCGTACTTCTTGCGGTGCGGCACCGGGACCGGCGCGTAACCGCGGCCGAGGTAGGCGCGGGCGGCGGAGCCCGCGTCGGACCAGGCGGCGGAGCCGTTGGCGGTTGGCATTTACTTGCCCTCCCGCGCGGCCAGGGCGAGCAGGGCGCCCAGTTCCTCAGCGGGCCAGCAGGGCCCGCCGTCGTGACCGGTGTGCGCGTACGGGAGGGTCGCGATTACCTCGGGCGGCACGTCACGGTCGGCGAGACTATCAACCGTGAGCCAGTCGCCCTCCCCGGCCCTGGTGGGTGGGTCGTCGGCCTGCGCCTCGGCCGCGCCGTCAGGCTCGGAACCGCGGTCGGCAGCCGGTTCGTCGGGGTCGCCCTTGTGATCGTCGGAACCGGTCGGTATTGTAAAATCCATCGGTGTCTCCAGTCGGCCCGGGGCGTCAGTTGTGCGGCTCCCCGGGCCGATTGCGTTGGTGAATGGGAATGGTTACGCGCCCATCGCTTTGAGCGTGGCGACGGCCTTCTCGGACGCGCGGCGACGGGCTGTCGGTGTGCGGGGGGCGACTGCGGTCGCGGCTGGGGGATCGGCGGACGTGGGCGTGGCGGCGTCGGTCAGCGCGGCGACGAACCGGGCGACGGCGCCGCGGGACGAAAGCCAGCGCCCGCCCACGCGGACGGCTTCCAACCTCACGGTCTGCCCGGCGGTCGTCCGCGTCCCTTTGGTCACCCAGCGGAACACGGTACTCGGATCGACGGACGTGCCGCCGCGGTGACCGGGGAACAGCCGGCCTGCGGCGGACAGGGACAGCCCGTCCCCGGACTGGATTTCTGCGAGCACCTGCGGAACGGATGCGGTTTCAGAAACGACTTCGGCCATCGTGAACCTCCTCGCAAGGAATGCGACTTGGTTCAGGATGGCCGGGCTTCGAGTCGGTTGTGGATGAGTTAGGGATGAACAGTGGATGACTTGCGGATGCGGTCCACGAGCGCGATCCCTTCCGGTGTGACCGTCACCCCTTTACGCCCACCGTTCGGGCGGCTCACAAGGTGCTTGCCGATAAGGTCGTTAACGACCTGACCGACCTTCTGCTTGCTTAAGCGTGTCGCCGCTTCGATGTCCGCGTTCTTAACGAGTACCGGGTGCTTGCCCCTCAACTCGGTCAGAACTGCAAGTTCCGCCTCATCGATCGGCGGCTCGCACGCCGCTGGGGCCCCATTGCCTGGGGCTGGCGGAGGAGACGCTGGAGTCGCGCCCGCGGTCTCACCTGTGGGTCGCACGGCTTCGGGACGCGATTCCGGGATCAATCCCGCCAATTCAATCGCGCGCGCTGGCCGCGAACAAGTTCATCCCGCGCAACGTCATCATCGCGTTGACCGACCCGCCGTCGCAGCAATGCGCCACATCTTCGGGATAGGTCACCAGGTTGAGATGCTCGCGGCGAGTTGCCATCAACACCCCGAACACCAGGCCCAGCCAGCGCTCCTCGTTCCCGCGGTGGTCGGTCACCATCCCGTGGCTCCACATGTCCCCGGCGAGGGGCGCCCAGGGGAATCGTGCCGGGTCACAGTAGCGGGCAAAGGAGCCGACATCGCTCAGGAGCGCGGAATACCGCTGCACGGGCCACTCCGGCAGCAGCGCGCCGGCGCGGTCAGCGAGTTGCCGGAACGTCTCCGCTCCCGGACCGCGCAATTCGCACACCACGCGGTTGGCGGCCAGTTGAGAGAGGACGTAGTACCGCGGGATGCCCCACCCGTCCCCGCCCCGGTCGATGCCCGCCCACTCCGTCGCGGGCGGGGTACGAAAACTGTCCCCGAGGCGCAGCACCCGGACGCTCAGTTCGCGCGGGTGGTGTGCGTACGATTCCGCCAGGTGCAAGAAGTCATCCCGCAGGCGAGCGAACGCCGCGCTCGGCAGCGGCTGGGCGGCCCGCGTAGTTCCGTCCAGCGCCTCCATGATGAGGCGCAACGCGCTCGTCGAGGCCGTCAGGAAGTCGGACGCCTCTCCCAACCGGCTTACGATGACCCCTGGGAACACGTCCGGGGAAACGCGAACAGCGCCGAGTTGCAGGTCCAGTTCCCGGCATGGGAAGTCCGGCGGGAATTCGGCCGACCCGGACAGGATGCGGAACCGGACCGCTTCGATACCGTGGTCCGGGAAGTGCCAGCCCAGATGAAAGAGCACCTCGGCCCATTCGCTTGGGTATAGGGTCTGCACGAACCCCAATCGCTCGGCCAGTTGCGCCGGGAGCGCCCGGACCAGTGGCAGCATTCGATCACCCACATCTTGGGCGAGTTGGATCGCTCCCCACACGGGGTCTTCTCGGTTGGTCGGTGATAGAGTCGCTTGGGACGGGCGGGGTAGATCGGCGAACGGATCGGAACTCCGGGGGACGCCCGAATAGACGGTTACGTGATTCCCGCCGTGGGCGGCCAGGCACGACCTGCAGAGGTAGGGATCGGTGACGCCGAGCGAGGGATGAAAGGCCGCGTCAGTCATCACCGTTACAAAGGACATCCCCTCGTGGTACATGAGGGGAGAAAACCTCGGGCGGTAGTTCCGGTCGGGCGGGTTCCCTTCGAGCCGGGAGAACACGCATGTAACCGGTGGAAGCCCCCGGCTTTGGAGCGTATGAAGGTAATCAAGTTCGCGGTGAATGCTCCGGCGCAGAACATCAGTGGACATGCGCGACACCCATAGAACCGGGTCGATCTGCCGGCGCTACGGTGGATGTCCCACCAGCCTGGCCGACCACAAACCGCCCGCTTACAACCGGGCGGCGACCCGATGGGCATTAGTATACCAGCGCGTTGCAAGGCGTGCATAGAGCGGCTGCGCTTGCGTCGACGTTACCCGATCTTCGCGGCGACGGTCGCGGCCAGTTCCTCGTTTCGCTCGGCGTATATCTGTGTCACGTCTGCCCGCGAG
>JAYUBA010000670.1:0-1717 GCA_043741075.1 Frigoriglobus sp. | reverse complement strand
ACGTAGGGAAGATTCTGCGCGGCCCGCAGGCAGTGGACCGACGCCTTCGTCCGGACGCGGAAGTGTGGATCAACGGGCGACGATACCTTCTCGAACTGGATCGCGGAACGATGGGGTACGCGCAGATCCAGCGGCGGTTCGGACTGTATGAAGGGACCGGGGATCTGGTTCTGTGGGTGTGCGGTTCGCCGGAACGGCGGGACGGGTTGAGGCGGAGAGCGGAGCGGATTCGGCAGGTCGCACTCTTCACGACGGCCGTGGAAGCCCTCGCCGCCCCGCACGGCGCCATCTGGCGGGACTACGCCGGAGGGCGGGCCGCGCTACCGCGCGAGGCGGCACGGTGACACGGCACGGCGGTGCCCCGAACGACCGGCCGCTCGCGGCCGAGGTGCGGCCGACACCCCCGCCGTGGTATCCTGGCCCGGCCCCCCGCCATGCAGAGCGTCACGAACGACACCTTCGGCCCCCTCATCGCCTACCTCATCCCCGGCGCCGTCGCGCTCCTCGGGCTGAGCCCGTTCCTGCCCGCCGTCGAGACGTGGTTCGCGGCAACGCCCGACCGGGCTCCCACCATCGGCGGGTTCTTGTACCTCACCGTCGCCTCCCTGGCCGCCGGAATGGTCCTGAACGCCGTCCGCTGGGCGGTCATCGACTCGATCCACGCCCGCACCGGGCTGCCCCCGCCGCCGCGCGACTTCTCCCGGCTCGGCCCGAACGTCGAGGCCATGCGCTTGCTCATCGAGATCCACTACCGCCACTACCAGCACTACGCCAACCTCGTCGCCGCCTCGGCGGTCGCCTGGGCCGCGCACCGGACGGCCGTAGGGTGGGCGGCGCCGACCGGGCCCCTCGACATCGCGGCCCTGGCCCTCGTGCCGGTGCTCTTCGCCGCGTCCCGCGACACGCTCCGCAAGTACCACGAGCGGACCGCCCAGTTGCTCGGCGGCCCTACCGCTTCGCCTTCCCGAGTTCCTTCTCCAGCCGCGCGGAGAATTCCGGGAGCGTCGCGCCGACGGCGGCGAGGACGGTCCGGAGTTGGATGAGGTCCAGGCGGGTCTCGCCCCGCTCGACCTTGCTCACGAACGACTGGGACTTGTCCAGGGCCGCGGCGAGCCCGACCTGGGTCATGCCGGCGTCCTCCCGCGCCGTCTTCAGCAGGCGCAGGAACGCGGCGTACTCCCGGGTGTAGATCGACTTTTCCATCGGCGCCCTTGCGTGGCAGACGCAACGATGGTAAAGTCCGCTCTTGAATAGTCAGACTTCGACTATTCGCCCCGACCCCTCAGGAGACGTGTCATGGCCAACGGCGGTCACCCGAAACCGAAACCGAAGCCCAAGCCCGCGAGCGTACCGAAACCCCGGCCGACCAAGCCGTCGGGGCAGAAGTGACGTGTCCGCGGGCGAGGGAACGGCCCCAGGCGGTTTCGCCCTGGGGCTCCTTTCCGGCACGCCCCGCGGACTCATCCGGGGACGCCCGTCTACGCACCGCGGCCTCGGTATCCGGAGCGGTTCCATTCCTTTTGCTCCTTCCCCGGAACCGGACCCTGCGCCCGACGACCACCCGTCGGCACCCCGCCATCTCCGCTCCGCTCGCGTCGTGCCGTAGCCTTCCGGCATGCCCCGCGCGCTCCGCAGGCTCTTCTCCCGGCTGCGTCATTCTCCCGGCCCGCATACGTCCCGCCTCATCGTCGGCTCCACGGGCTCGGGCAAGAGCGAG
>JAYUBA010000669.1:0-1717 GCA_043741075.1 Frigoriglobus sp. | reverse complement strand
AAGGGGCCGAAAACACGGGTAATTCGAGTTTGGGTCCGTTTCCAAACCTCCCAAACTACCAAGCCGCAAACCCAGACCAGCAAACGGTTTCGGAAGTGCCTGCGCTGTAGTGCTAGGAAGGAAGGGGGAGGTGTCTTCTCCCTCTCCCCTTGCGGGAGAGGGTGGCGGCGCTTCGCCGACGGGTGAGGGGTGGCACCTCGCATGGGCTAACGTTTCACCCCTCACCCGGTCTTCAGACTCGCCACCCTCTCCCGCAAGGGGAGAGGGCCAAACAGAAGACTCCCCCTTCCCTTCAGGGAGGGGGGCCGGGGGGGTGGGTCGTGTTGTCGTGTTCACGCGAGCACCTCCGTGACCGGCTTCGCGCCCTTCTCGACGATGCGGATGGGGCGGCCCACGTTCGACATGTTCTGCTTCTCGAAGTCGATGCCCACTGCCGCGCACACGGTCGCGAGCAGGTCCACCGTTGGGGTGACGCGCTCCTCGACCGTCGTGCCGTCCTTGCTGGTCTTTCCGACCGCTTGACCGCCCTTCACGCCGCCGCCGGCGATGACCGTGCTCCACGCGTTCGGGTAGTGGTCGCGGCCCTTGCCCGCGTTGATCTTCGGCGTGCGCCCGAACTCGCCCATCCACACGATCGTGGTCGTTTCGAGCAGCCCGCGGTCCTTCAGGTCGTCCATCAGCGACGCCCACGCGGCGTCGAGCGTGCCGCACAGGTTCTTCACCAGGTCGAAGTTCTGGCCGTGGGTGTCCCAGTTGCCGAGCGAGACCTCGACGAACGACACGCCCTTCTCGACCAGCCGGCGGGCGAGCAGGCAACCCTGGCCGAACAGGTTGCGGCCGTACTTGTCGCGCGTCTTGGTCGGTTCCGCGGACAGGTCGAACACCTTGCCGCCCTCGGACTGCATGAGGCGGATGGCGCGGTCGTAGGCCGCCGCGTGGCTCTTCGCGACGCCGCCGGGGCGGCCGGCGGCGAAGTCGTCCTGCATGTCGCGGAGCATGTCGAGCCGCGCCGCGGCGGTGGCGTCGTCGATGGCCTTGGGGCGGTCGAGGTCGGCCACCTTCAGGATGGCGTCGATGTTCCCGCCCTGGCCGTTGTTGAACTGGTTGTCGCCGACGATGAGCGGGGCGTGGACCGGGCCGAGGAAGCCGGGGCCGAACGCCTCCTGCGCGAAGAACCGCTGCGGCGCGATGCTGACGAAGTTCGGCAGTTCGGCCTTCGCGTCGCCGAGTTCCTTCGACACGAGCGAGCCGATGCTGGGGTACTGGATGCCCGCGAAGCCGGGCAGTTGGCCGGTCCGCATGAGGTACGTGCCGCGCGCGTGATCGCCCTCCTTCGTGGACATGCCGCGGAGAACCGCGAGGCTCTTGCCGTGCCGGGCGAGTTTCGGCAGGTGCTCGCCGATCTTGAGGTCCGGGGCGGCCTCGATCTCCTTGTACGGCCCGCCGTTCTCGTGGCCGGGTTTGAGGTCCCACAGGTCGATGGTGCTGGGGCCGCCGTTCATCCACAGCAGGATGCACGACCGCTTCGGCTTGACCTTCTTCTCTTCCGCGGCGCGGGCCAGTTGGCCCATCCACCCGGACATGGACACGGCCGTGCTGACCGCGCCGACGCGAAGGAGGTGGCGGCGATCCAGGTTGAGTGATGACATGAAAGCCTCGCAGGGTGGGTGCTTGATGTTGGGTCTGTTGTCGTGGGGTGGGCCTCTGGCCTGCCACG
>JAYUBA010000668.1:0-5871 GCA_043741075.1 Frigoriglobus sp. | reverse complement strand
CACACCACAAGAACTCAATCCCGACCGGAACGGCCCCGTCACTTCTTCGGCGTCACCTTCAGCACGAACGCGTCGCTGTGGCCGCCGCTGGTGGGCTGGTACATCAGTTCGCCGCGCGCCGGCGGGAGCGTGAACGCGCCCGCGAACTCCGCCAGCACCACGAACTCGGCCGCCGCCTGCGGGAACGTCTCGTAGTGGAAGCACGTCATCGACTCGCGGTCCTCACGCAGGACGTGGCCCATCGCGGACGCGGACGGCGGGAAGCGGCGGTCGTCGGCCGGGATCGTCTCGCACCCGGCCGGCTTCGGGCTTTCGATCAGGAAGAACCGCAGGTCGCCCGCCGCCGGCGTCGCGGTCACCCGCACCTTCACGTAACTGCCGACCGGCACGCTCGCCCCGCTCGCAAGTTCGCTCCACTTCCCGTCCGCGCCGCGGAGGCTTACGGTGCGGCTCACCTTAACGCCGTGGTCTCGGGCCGGCGTCAGCGCGCCGTCCGTGCGCGTGAACGACACCGATACGCGAACCAGCGCCCCGCCGCTCACGTCCGCGCCGGTCACGCGGAAGGCGTTCTCACCGGCCTTCAAGTCCTTGCCCGCGAACTTCACCGTCTTGGACGCGGGGGAGTCGAGTTTCACGCTGCCGCTCTCGGTGCCGTTGAGCGCGACCGTCACGACGCCCGCCGCCGCCGGCCCGGCCTGCACCGCCGCGAGGTAGTCGCACAGCGCGTACAGCACGCACGCGGTGTCCTTCGTGGAGTCCCACCGGTCGCCGCGCTTGGTGCTGTGGAAGTACGCGAGGATGCCCGGAATGAGCGGGTCTTTCGGGTCGTGTGCGACGAGCGCCTTCATCACGGCCGCGGTCACTTCGGTGGTGTTGTCGCCCCACCGCGAGAACCCGGCCTTCGTCCAGAACACGCGATCCCCGGCCTTCTGCGCCCGCGCGCGGAGTTCGGCCGCGAGCTTGTCGGCGAGCGCCGGGTGCCCATGCTTGGCCGCCAGTTCCAGCGCGAGCGCGTGCCCGGTGTCGGACATTTCGGCGCGCCCGGCGGTCTTGTCGATCCGGTTGAACCACGCGTTCGTGTCGATGCCGTACTTCTTCGCGCGGTCGGGGGCCAGCGCCGCGACCCACAGGCAGTACAGCGCGTCGTTGACTTCGGTGTCGCGCCGCCCGTTCTGCGGCGCGAAGGCCACGTTCCACCCCTGCTTGATCGCCAAATCCCACTGAACGCCGGTCTGGGCGAGGTACTGCCTGAGCCGCGCCATGCCACGTTCAATCGTCTGCGGGTTCGGGCACGGATAGCCGGCCTCTTCCGCCGCGAGCAGCCCGAACATCGCGTAGGGCGTCATCATCTCGTGCGTCTCGCCGCTGCCCTGCCACGCCCAGCCGCCGTCGGGCTGTTGCAGTGCGATCAACCGCTTCTGCCCGGCCTCGATCACCTTCGGCAGCTTCTGTTCGAGTTGCTTGACGGTGCTGATGCCGGACTGCTTCAGAATCAGCCCGACGCGGAGCGCCGGCAGGAACCGGCTCATCGTCTGCTCGACGCACCCGTAGGGGTACTCGACGAGGTACGGGAGCGTGTCCGCGAGGTCGGCCGCGAGCGTCGGCGCGACGGTCACGGATACCTGCGCCGTCTTCGGGTCGAAGCCCGCCGGCATGACGAACTTCAACTCGTCCTTGCCGACGAGGCCGCTCGCGGTGACGCGCTCGGTCACCGCCGACGCCACCACCGGTAGCTTCTTCAGCGACGCGTCGCTGCCGGCGTCGCACTTCGCGGACATGAGTAGGTCGGTCATGCCCGGCTTGCCGGCCTTATACGTCCAGTACACCGGCACGTTGCCGCCGGCCGGCACCTTCACCGTCTGCTCGCCCGCCGACATCACCTGCCCGTTCTCCGCCTTCAGGTGAACGCGGATGTTTTGCTCCTGGTCCGTCAGGTTGTGAACAGTGCCGAACACGCTGACCACGTCGCCCTCCGCGAACGACCGCGGGAGCATCGGCCAGATCATCACCGGCCGCGAGGTCTTGAACCGCGTGTTCGCGGTGCCGACGTGCATCTTGGGCGAAATCGCGGTCACCTGGACGCGCCAGTTGGTGAGCGAGTCGGGCACCTTGAACGCGGCCGTCGCCTTGCCGGTCTTGTCGGTGCGGAGGGTCGCGGTCCAGAACGCGCTATCGGCGAAGTCGCGGCGCACCACCTCGTCGTTCAGCCCCAGCCCCGGCAGCGGCGCGCCGATCGGGGCGCCGCCGCCGAAGTCGCGGTTGGACCCGAACGACATGCCCATCTGCCCGCCGACGAACGGGTGCGAGAAGCCGCCCTGGAACCCGGCGACACTCGGCACGCCGCCGAAGCCACCGCCGCCCTGGAAGCCGCCCCCGCCGAACCCGCCGCCGAACCCGTTGAACCCACCGCCGACGCCGAATGAGCCGCCACCGAACCCGCCACCTTGGAACGCGCCGAAGCCGCGACCGCCGAAGTTCCCGCCGAACTGCCCCTGGAACCCGCCGAACTGCCCGCTGAAGTTCCCGCCGAAGCCGCCGCACTGGAACCCGCCGCAGATGCCGCCGAAGCCGTATCCGGTCTGGTAGAAGTTGCCGCGGTGCGCCGCCCACGGGTCGAGGATGTCGCGACTGGCCAGTCCGAGCAGCACCACGTTGTCAATGACGGTAGTCGAAAGATACCACCTCCCTGGGATGCCGGCTGCCGCGTCGTCCTCGTGAACCGGGTTGCGGTAAAGCAGGTCCGCGAGCCTCGCCGACTTCTGGATTTTCCACGGGAGGCGGTCGGAGAAATTCATGTTCGCGAGATACACCTCGAATCCGGCCAACCGGACCAGCGTAATCACGTCTTGAGTCGTTATGCTCCCCTTCGTCCAGTTCTCGGTCAGGAGCTTGAGCCGCCCGCCCAACCCCGGCTCGCGGGCAAGCGCCTCCTTGTCCTTGAGCAGCGTCTGCGCCTTCGCAATCAGCTCCGCGATGCCGACGTTGCCGAGCCGCGTGGCGGCGAGGTCGCGGGCCGCGCGCCCCTGCCCGCGGGCGTCCGCCAGGAAGAAGTTGCGGATGTTGCCGCTCAGGTCGCCGGACACGCCCAGCAGCGATTCGTCGAACACCGACACGACGAGATCGACCTCCTCTTCGCGGTTCACCTGAAGGCCGAGTTTCACCTCCGCGCCCGGCCCGACAGTGTCCGGGGTGGTCGTCGTCACGGTGAGCGTGCGGTCGGTGGGGATGACGTACACGTCGTGCTGGTCGGCAAAACTGTTCGTCGCCGACTCCGGGTACTGCACGCACACGGCGCACCCGTAGCGGAGGTTCGGCGGCAGCACCTCGTCGAAGCGGACGGTGCCGTTCGCGCCGGTGGTGAGCGGCTTCACCAGCTTCACGCCGGCGGAATCGCGGAGCGTGAGCAGCACCTTCGCACCGGCGAACCGCGCGTGAACCGTGCCGGTGAGGTGCCCGCCCGCGGGCAGTTCGCGGCCGTCGAGTTGCAGCACAAGCCCCGGCAGCTTCGCGGGCGACTTCACCACGACGCCGGTTTCAGATTGGAGCGTGGTGCCGTCGGCGAGGCGCGTGACCGCGAGCAGCTTGTACGCGCCCGGCTGCTTGAGGTCGATGTCCGCCTTACCGTTGACCACGGGCACGACAGTCAGCAACTTGCGCTTCACCGGGTCGAACACTTGCAATGCCTTCCAGCCTTCCGCAACGGGCTTCTTCGCGGGCTTCGCGCCGAGCGGCGGGATACGGGTGTTGTCCGGCACGCCCTCGCCTTCGTCGTCGCCCATCTGCGGCGTAACCCACGGGGTCGATGGGCTGGCTTCGAGCTTCACCACGATGATGGTGGTCGCGGGCGCGTCCTTCGCGCCGAGGTTCACGGCCGTGACGCTCACCGGCACCTTCTCGCCGACCGCGTACATCTCCTTCGGCGTGGCGATGGTCACCGCCTTCTCGCCGACGGGGCTGAGCGAGAACGTGCCGATCGCGCGGTTCTCGCGGCCGGTGTCGTCGAGGAACGTCGCGGTGATCGCGACCGAGTGTTGGCCCTTCGTCCACTCCGGCCACAGGTCGATGCTGAGGGTGCCCGGCTTGTCGCCGGAGAACTCCGCTTTGCCCTCGCGGGTGGCGACGGTGCGGCCCCCGAAGCCGGCGAACGACATCGCGGAGACGCCGTTGGCGAGCGTGAGCAGGCGCTCGTCGTCCGGGAGTGCCAAGAAGTCGTCGGCCGACGGCGGGCCGCCCTCGTTCGCCACGAACTTCGCCGGGTCGAGGGCGAGCTTGCCCACGTCGGCCTGCTTGGTGACGGTCGCGGCCCACGTCGCGGAGGTGCCCTTCACCGGCCGGTCGAGGTAATCGCGGGCGTCGAACGTGACGACCAACTTCCCGTCCTTCACCTCGCCCTTGAGCTTCAGTCCGACCTTCGTCTTGCGGTACTCGCCGAGCAGCACGCGTGCGCCGCCGTCGAGCGGGGCCGCTTCGCCCTGCGGGTGTATGCTGACGCGGTAGTGGTCGAGGCTGTCGGCGTCGGTGAACGTGTACTGCCCGGTGAGCCGACCGGCGTCGTCCGAGCGGAGCTTCAGGCGGGCGGCGCGCGTGCCGCGCGTCTCGCTCGTCAGATCGACGGTGAACTCCTGGTTCGCCCGCGGCTTGAAGTCGATGCCGTCGGCGGTGTCGTGGACGTAGGCGACGAACTTGAGCGTGTGGCCGGGGCGGTACGCGCTGCGGTCGGTAACCACGAACGCGGTGTGGCGCACGCCCTCCGGGCGCGCCGGGAGCGTGGTGCGCGCGGTGAGCGCGGTGAGCGCCTTCTGACCGTCGATGGTGATGAGGGTGAGCGCGAGCGGGAGCGGCTTCGCGGAGGTGTGCGCCCAGGCGAAGGTGTTGTCGTCGCCGATGGCGACCTCGAACTCCCTGCTCCCGGCCTTGATGTTGATTCGCGCGCCGGCGTGGTTCTGTGTGCCGGCGACCCACCCGCGGACGCCGCGCTCGTCCGGCAGGACGACGAGGGCCGGGGCGTTGGCGGCCGGTTCGGTGGTGGCGAACAGCGGCACGACTTCGCGCGGCTTGTCGCTTCTGGCGAGCGGGCGGCGTAAGCCCCCTGTGGGATCAGGACCGGGCGGGTCGGTGACGAGAGCCGCGACGAGCGAAACGGAGAGCAGGCCGGCGGTTGCGACCGCCAGCCAGCGCGGGAGAGAATATGCCCACCGCATCGAAGCACCCCTTTCCGGGTTGCCCACAGGCACCCGTATAACAACCGACGCGCCTGGGCGTTGGCAATGGGAAAAGGGGATTTCTCAGGCGAGCGGCGCGGATGAGGGGGCACCGGCGGGCTTACGCCGCGCCGCTCGCGGGTCGAACGGGTCACTTAATCGCGCCGCCCGGGCCGCCGTAGAAGTGGCACTTCGCGCACGACTTCGTCAGCCCGGTGAACGCCTTCGTCGCGGCCTGTTTGTCCTTGTCGCCGGCCGCCTTGCTCAGGGCTGTCGCGGTGTTGATGTACCCCAGCTCTGCCAGGTTGTATGCGTGCTGGTACGGGCCGAACGCTTTCAGTGCCTCGCCCATCGCAGCGAACGCCTTCACGTCCTTGGTGATCTGCTCCCAGTCCGGCGCGTCCTTCTTCAGTTCCGCTTCCGTTCGGACGTGCGGCGACTTCTCGCCCTGGTGAACGGCCTTCATCAGCTTCCCGAGGTTCTTGATCGCGGCTTTCGCGTCCGCCTTTTCGTCCTTCTTCGGCTCCTCGGCGGTCAGCGCCGCGGCGGTGAAGAGGGTGAGCGCCAGAACGGTACGTCGCATGGGGAAAGCTCCGAGTGAAGAGAATAGGTTTGCGATGGGTGGCCGGGGCAGAGTCTTCGATGCCCCGGTGAAGCGCACCAACCGGGG